>JACPSV010000248.1 GCA_016193115.1 Elusimicrobiota bacterium | reverse complement strand
TAGTTTTCAACCTCCATCCATACTGTTTTTACATTTGTGGCAATCTTTTTGCCAAAACAAAGCGATCAATCAGGGAATTGAGGGGACTTTACGGGAACACAATACTTAATTCCCCGTAAGTGCTTAGCGCAAGGCCGTCATTCGGGGTCTTGCGAAAGAAGCGATTAGGATGTATAATCGCTTCATAATATAAAGCGATTATTGACATGACCTACGTCTACCAACAGAAAAATTGGCCAAAACTTACCTGCGATAGTTCTTCCTTGTTGCCGCTGATTAGCAGCGCGCGTCAGGAACAGGGAAAACTGTTGACTAAAGTATCCAACCTTGGTTTTAAGCTCGATCAAGAAGCTCGCATGGAAATTCTGATCGAAGAAACTATTAAAACGTCTGCCATCGAAGGGGAACGCCTAAACAAAGAGACCGTTCGGTCCTCAGTTGCATGAAAATTGCGACTTTCGGTCGTTGGCCTGCCGCCGGCGCCCCGTAGTATAGATGGACTCGTGGAAGTGTTGCTGGACGCCACTGTAGAATACGCCAAACCTCTCACAGAATCAAGACTTAAAGCCTGGCAGGCGGCGCTCTTCCCAACGGGGTACTCCGGCATGACGCGTATTCCTGTTGGGACGTGGCGAGGCGAAAACCCCATGCGTGTTGTATCAGGGCCGATTGGGAAAGAAAAAATCCATTTTGAAGCGCCTCCCAGAAAATCACTGGAAAAAGAGATGCGCCAGTTCCTATCCTGGTGGGAAGAAAGCAGCAGGCGGGGAGAAGGACTCTTGCGTTCCGGATTGGCGCATTTTTATTTTGTTACGATACACCCTTTTGAAGATGGCAACGGTCGCATTGCGCGCGCCTTAACCGACATGGCATTGGCTCAAGACGAAAAACTCTCAACACGGTATTACAGCCTTTCCTCCCAAATTATGGAAGAGAGGGAACACTATTACAACGTCCTGGAAATGTGCCAGAAGGGCAACGGAGATGTGACCCCATGGCTTACGTGGTTTCTAGAATGCGCTATTCGTTCCATGCAAAAATCTAGAGAAATAATCGCAGAGGTTTTAGATAAGGCCGAGTTTTGGCGGCGCCACGGCGCTCTATATCTAAATCGTCGTCAAAAAAAAGCGGTGAACCGCCTATTAGACGCGGGAAAGGAAGGTTTTGAAGGCGGTCTGACAACGCGCAAGTATGTTTCTATGGTCAAGGTAAGCCGCGCAACCGCTTTTCGTGAAATCTCAGATTTATTAGAAAAAAGAATCCTTCTACAGAATAAATCCAAGGGCAGGAGCGTCAGCTATACAATTAACTGGGGGTAGGGAATTAATGGGACACAGCTTAGGACACAGTTTTTTTGTGAGATACTTTTCTCCAAAACTCGGAAAAGACCTTAAAGCCGCTCCCTACTGAATTTTGTTCAAAACCAATTTCATCTGCCATTTGCTGGTAAATTTTTCCCCAATCTTTGGGAGGGGTCTCAAGTTTATTGGGGAGGGGATGCGTTTTATAGCGTTCAAACGTCGCCTCCACACATTTTAGAACTTTAATCCGCTTCTATTCTAAAGCCATTTTAAAAGCGGCTGCATTAGGATATCTTTTCATAATCCGATTTCCTTTCTCAGCCGATTTAATTTTTCTCGTGTAGTTGGGGTTAGAATACGGCGCTTGTTCAATTCCATTGATATAATCAATCCACGGGAGTAAGCTTGCTTAAGCGCCTGTTTCAAAAAATCCCAAGATAGGGTTCCGTCTTGTATCAAATCCAGAACAGTTTGCAATGGCCGGGTCACAAGGTACCCTTGCCTTTCCTCCCTATCCTCTTTCGAAACCGCACCTCTATGCAGGGTAATTACTTTTGGGATTTCAATAAAACGCCGAAAATGGTATGGGACGGTCATATGGAGTTTTGACGGCATAATATCGGAAAGATCATGAATGGCCAGCGCTGTTTGGTGGGAATAAGTTCCCTGAATTTGTTCCTTGCGGTTTCTGGACCAAAGCGACCACAAAATCAGTTGACCCTCTTCAGCCGAAGGAAATTTAGCTAGACGATAAATCCCGCGGTGTTCTCGTATCCAATCACCGGACCGGACATGATAAGGATGAAGATACCCCTCGTATCCCGCCCTGACCGCTTCAAGGCCGTCATTCCAGCGAAAGCGGGAATCCAGAACGGATTTTCCGCCGGCTAGATTCCCGCTTTCGCGGGAATGACGTCGGGTGTCCCCTTAATTCCCTTTTTGCGCTGCCAGATAGCGGGAGAGATCTTCTATTTGCAGGTCGGTCAGTTGGCCTTTGTAGCCGGGCATGCTGGAGGAAGGATTGATTTTGGACGGATCTTCCACATATTTTCGAATGTAATTTTTGTCGCGGGCCGTGCCGATCAAGCTGAGGTCCGGACCCACCTCGCTGCCTTCTTGGCCTAACTTATGGCACGCCGCGCAATTTTCCTGAAAAAGTTTTGGAGCTTCTTCTGTAAATCCTCCGCCGCTGCTCAACGATTTGATGTAAGCCACCAAAGATTGGATCTCATCTTCCAGTAGATTCAGTTTGGGCATCGCGGAACCGGGAGAAGTCAGTTGGGGATCGCGGAAATGTTTTTCCAGCCATTCTTCGCTCTCGTCCCCTGCGCCTTTGTCCAGTTCCGGACCGATGGTCCCGCCTCTTCCTCCAATTTTGTGGCAGTAGGCGCAATTCAAACTGCTGTACAACCTTTGTCCCGCAAACGCCACAGGATCTTTTTCTATAATCGGGTTCGTCAAGGGACTGACAGCGCCTTGGTAGGTCAGGTACCCAATTCCCGCTAAAGTCCCCAACCCAAGAAAAGTAAGGAACGGACGGTCAAAAATGTGCCGTTCGGGACCTCGGTCTATAAACGGTAGAAGGAATAGAAACGCCACCGCCGCTCCCGGCAACACAATCGCGGCGATCGACTCCAAATTTCCGGGAAACAATTTAAGCGCCTGAAACAGAAAGAGGAAGTACCATTCGGGCCTGGGATTATAGTTGGAATCTGTGGGATCGGCAGGATCTTCGATTTCAGCGCCAAAATAGTACGCCAACCCGCACAAGACCCCAAAAATCAGTAGGGCAACCAACGTATCTTTAAACACGGCATAAGGGAAAAACGGTTTCCCTTCGGATTTCAGCTTTTTGTACCGCTCGAGATATTTCTCATGCCAGGTCATTGCAAGATTCCTGTTCCCGCATTTTTATTTTGATCGTCCTCTTTTCTGGTTGGAGATTCAGAAATTCCATGCCACACGACTAAAAACAGATGAATGGCCAAGGCGCCCAGAATGATTGCGGGAAGTACCAAGACCTGGATGGCATAAAAACGCGTGAGGGTCACAGCGCCCATCTCGTCGCCGCCTTTAAGAACTTTGCCGATATATTCCCCGATCACGGGCACCTGCGCCGAGATATTGACACCTACCATCGTAGCCCAATAAGCTTTTTGATCCCACGGTAAAAGGTAACCGGTAAAACTAAACCCCATGACGACTAAAAATATTAAAACACCCACAATCCATGTGGCTTCCCTCGGATATTTGTAAGAGCCCATAAAATAGACCCGAAGCATGTGCAGGGAAACCAGGATCACCATCGCGGTCGCGCCCCAGTGGTGCAGTCCGCGCAGAAACCGTCCCAGAAGCACTTGCTCATTGATGAAACGAATCGAGTCGTAAGCGTGGTCGGGAGAAGGAACATAATTCATCGCCAGCAGCGCGCCTGTAATCGCCTGAACGGTAAACACAAACAATGAAGCGCTCCCCAGCGTGTAAAGCCATGCCGTCCACCCCTTCGCTTCCGGAACATGACGCGCGAAAAGCGCGTTCCACAGTTCCTCAATTCCCAACCTTGTCTTCATCCATTCCCAGAAAGAATTCATTTAAGCCTCCGCCGTTTTTTGCGGCAGTATCAGCAAGTGGCCGCCCACAACTTTGGTTGGGTAACGGTCCAACGGCCGGGGAGGAGGTCCGGAAACCACTTTCCCGTCAATTCCAAACGTGGCGGTGTGGCAGGGGCAGAGGAACTGCTTTTTGTCGTCGCTCCACCGGTAGGGGCACCCCAGATGCGTGCATTTGGGATCGAAAGCGATAAATTCCTTGAGATTAGCGGTCACAATCCAGGCGGAAGACCGGCTCTCGATCGTGGACCACGCGTCCCGCTTCCGAACCGTAAAATCTACTTTCACCGGTACCCCTTCCCGAAAGTCTTTGACCAAACCTAAATCCACCCAGGATTCTTTCTTTTTGTGCCAGAGAGGAGAGAGGAAATAACCGCCGCCGATCCCCGTAAAAACAGCGCCGATCAGTCCGCCAATCCCAACGATCGCGCGGCTGAGAAAGGAGCGGCGAGTGATTTCATTTTCTGTAGGATCATAGGCCATGGAGGATACCTCTCGAGAGAATTGGACTACTTTTTAATGTTCTTTTTAAGTTCAATCTCGTGGAACGTGTTGCGAATGCGGCGGTTCAGATCGTGCGACATCGTCAACACCTTTTCCATATCAAAAGAATGCCAAACTTTCAGGATTTCCCTGTACGACTGTTCCACCTTGACAAGATCGTCGGACTGTTGACTCACATTCAAACCCTGTGATTTCGATTCCTTCAGCTCCTTTCGCAGTTGACCCATCGTCTTTTGGGTCGCCTGCAGGGTCAGCAAAGAAGCATACGCTTTCGTGGGACGACGGTGACATAAGGTGCAAACAGATTCCAACTCACGCGGCGCCATCACATGGGACGCCATGGACCCGTGGCAGGTCACACAATTGGGACCTTTGCCAGAAGGAGTCCGGTATTTTGTTGAAGTAGATGCTGCTTTCCGGATCCGAGGATTTAGAAATTTTTTCGTGAGCTTTGTCCGCTTCCGGAGCGGCTGAGTTCCCGCCATGACAGGCGTCGCAAGCGATTCCCCTTTTGGCATGGATCGAGTTTTCCCAATCCACAAAACTGTGCGCCGGGCGGGAGGAATCCACTTTTGTAATGCGGCTGTGACAGTTCACACAGCTATTTTTGCCATCGGAAGAGAACCCCGACACAATTGTACAAAACAAAACCGCAAAAACTAAGCTAATCTTTTTCATGGCGCCCTCCCAATGGACATCCTTAAATAATTGTGGCAACACATTTGCCTAAATTTCGTGACAAACCTGACAATCTTCTGTCTTAAACTTCATTTTCACACGCTTATGTGAACCAAATTCGTGACACTTTGTACACGGCATCATTTCCGTGTGTTGAATATGCGGCATCTTTTTGCCCTTATACGTCACAAATTCCGGCGGGACTTTAACTCCCACATTCTGATGACACATCGTCGCGCAGAAACCGCCGCTCATCAGGGGATGGCCGGAGATATCCTTGAGTTCCAGACCATGCTCTTCCCCAATTTTTGTAAGTTCGTCGTCGGACTTTCTCAATATCTGAGCGGCATAATAAATGTTGTGCACGGCATGGCTGTTATCGATGAAAGCAAGATTATACTCCACGTGATTCAACTCTTTTTGGATAGAGGTTCTATCCTCTTTTTTGAGAGAAGACGCCGCCACAAGCGTTTTGACTTGATTCCATTTTTCTTTCACCTCTTTATACTCCTCCGATATGACTTTTTTCGCCTGAGCCGTGATCCCACGGTATCTTTCCCCATGACATTTCACGCAAGACCCTTCCGGATCTCCCTTAAACGTTTTACCCTTAAAATGGGATTCCATGTCCTCCGCCGGCTTTGAGATATGGCAGCCCACGCAATCCACGTTCGCCAGATACATGGGACTGGGCATCTCAGGAACGTCTTTCGCCCCTATCCCTTTATAAAAATCTTTTTGACCCGAATGTTTAGCGACATGACAAACAGAACAATCGTAGGCCAACTCCTTTTTTCCCGGCATAGAGACTTTATGCTGCATTTCCGTATGGCAGTGAAAGCAGGCCACATTGTGTTTGGTAATGTGGTTTTCGTGCAAGGAGGGAATATCCTTTATCTTGTCTAACTTCTCGGGTTGGTTGTGGCAGGTAAAGCAACGCTCTTGAGGCGCGTCCCCTTTCCCCTGAATGATATCCTGATGACAGTCAGCGCAGGCAACTCCTCTTTTTCCGGAAAAATCTTGATGGTTATAAACCATGTTCCCGATCTGGAAACTCTTGTCCGGAAGTTTGTGACAGGCCAAACATCCTCCAATCGGATGCACTTCCCGACCATCCACCATTCCCTTAAAATGGCAGAGGAAACACGTGTTCCACGTCACTTCCATGTGATTTCCCACCACCATCTGCGCATGGCAGGAAGTGCAAGCCAATTTTCTCTCCCTGTGGGTGGTGGTGAGATGAGATTTATGATCGAATTGGATTCCTCTTTCCGTCGTCAATTTTCCCTCCAGCAGCCGGGCTGAATGGCATTTTAGGCAGGCCGAATCTTCAACCTCCGCAAACGGTTTGGAAGAGTAGGTGCGCGTCACGTATTTCACCACTTGAGAGAGCGCCTGAAACTTTTTCCAGAGAATGGTTTTGGGAGACCCGGGCGGATAGTGGCACTCCACGCAGGCAACCTGATTATGTTTAGATCCTTTCCACGCCTTATAGTAAGGCTCCATGATATGGCAGGAACGGCAAAATCTCGGACTCTCGGAATATTTTGCCATTCCTAATAAAAGGACAAAAATAAAAACAAAGATCCCTCCCACTAGCCAAAAAAATCGCTTGCGCAAATGAATTAAAATCCGCCAACGAGAACGAACTTCAATAGAAATTCCGAAATAATTTAAGAATCTCCACCACTGTTTTCTTTCAATTTCCACGTTGGCCGGAGCATTCGACTCGCTCATTTTATTCTCCCGTTTCTTCGGGTTCTATATGAAGAAAGCCGTCCTTAAAAAAAGACGGCTTTCTTTAGAAGCCCTTGAAACTCCGAAACGATAGTTCTTTTCTTTTTTAAGGAAAACCTACTTCTTTTCCATTTTATTTTCCGTCTTCTTTTCTGCAAGTCCACGCGCATACTGAAGAACCAATTTTTGTTCTTCGGCCTTCAACTGTTTAGCGTAGGCAGGCATCTTATTTTTGCCTTCCCCGATTATTTTTAGAAGCTCTTCATCTTTCTTCGCAACCGTTTCTTCATCAACGAGGTTTAGAGCGGCGGGACTCACCTTGAATGCTTTCGACATCGCGGCGTTCCCCTTCCCGTCTTTACCGTGACAGGACGCGCATTTCGAATCATAAAGTTTTTTGGCTGCGTCCACGCTGGGAGCGGCCGCAAAAGAAAGCGAAAATACCAGACCCGTACCCAAAACAGCCGCTACCCCTGTTTTCATCCCTTTAATCATTGTCTTCTATCCTCCTTTTCCGGCGATCGGCGGGCTGGTGGAAAACAGCGCCCAACAAGGAGACTTCTTCAAAAGCGCTGTTTCCACCAGTTTTCTGCCGTATCTACATTAAAACATCGTGCGGATGTTGACCAGAATCTCGTGAAGTTCCTTCGTGTGTGAAGCGTTACCTTCCGTTGTTTGAAGGTCAATCCGGCCGATCAGCCCAATCCGCATATTTTCCCTAGGGGTATACCAAATGGATGGAGAGACGCGGTTGAAGTCAATGCTGCGAGAGGTGGGCGAATCCACCACATCGTATTGAACCACCGTGTACCACTCCGGAGAAATGAGATACCCGATTTGGCCGACGGCTCCCCGGAACACGTTCCGGACTGCTTTGCTCGAGAACGTAATCGTCCAGTTGTCGTCTTCACCGTAAGCAAAAGAGCCAATGATGTCCAGATTGCCAAGCCTCAAGTTGGCAGAAGGCGCTATCCGGAAGAAGTTGTTCGTCTTCTTCACGGTGGACAAATCTTTCGTATCCACGCCCTTGTAGCCAAAGAGAGACACGGAACTCCCTTCCGCGGCGCCTTCCGTTTGATCCAACCTCAAGACTCCCCAATAATTTTTGTCTTGGTTTTTGTCGGCGCTCTGACTTTTGCCGTCCGAGAGACCCAACGCGTACAAGACAGGACCCCTGTACCCATAAAACTCCAATGCCTGTTGAGCGTTGGTGGTGGGCACGGAATCGTCTGCCCCATTGTTGGAAGAGGTTACCTGAGTCAACACTTGTTGTTTGACCGGCGGCAACATGGGCAATCTGCCGGAAGCAGACGTCCAATGGAGAGGCGGCAACTTACCGACACGCACGTTCGCCATGTTTCCAAAGCCAAGCA
>JACPSV010000247.1 GCA_016193115.1 Elusimicrobiota bacterium | reverse complement strand
TTACCTAGAACCCTTTATGGAAAAAGTGACCGGCATGGAAAAAGGGAAAATTGTTCTCGCAACCGTGAAAGGCGACGTTCACGATATCGGCAAAAATCTGGTGGACATCATTCTCACCAACAACGGTTATAAGGTGACCAATTTGGGGATAAAACAACCTTTGGAGACCATTCTCCACGCCGCTCAAGAAACCCGCGCGGACGTGATTGGGATGTCCGGCCTTCTGGTGAAATCCACCCTGGTGATGAAAGAAAACCTGGAAGAGATGAACGCGCGCGGCATCTCGATCCCCGTGATCTGCGGAGGAGCCGCTTTGACGCGCAAATATGTGGAACAGGACCTCCGCTCTCTCTACAAAGGAAAAGTGTTCTACGGGCAAGACGCGTTCTCTGCTCTAAAAATCTTTAAGGAACTTCATTCTCCTGAATCGAAAAAAGAAGCGCCTTCCGCTCAATCCACGATCGCCCGCCCGCCCGCTCCACCCACCCAGAAAGAGGCGTCCGTTCTCCCCAAACGATCTCAAGTGGAATCTAAAAACCCCCTGCCGAAACCTCCTTTCTGGGGATACAAAATTCTCAAAAACATTAGCTTACGACAGATTTATCCCTACTTAAACAAGACCTCCCTATTCAAAGGACAATGGCAGTTTAAGCAGTCCGGACTTTCTAAAGAAGAGTACGAAAAAATTCAGAATGAGAAAGTGTTACCTCTTTTTCAAGAAATCCAGGAAAAGTGTATCCGGGAAAAAATTCTAGAGCCCAAGGTGATTTACGGATACTATCCCTGCTATTCCGAGGGAGATACCCTTGTGATACTGGATGAGGAGAGAAAAAAAGAGTCAGTCCGATTCACGTTCCCGCGTCAAAAGAGCGCCCCTTACTACTGTCTGGCAGACTTCTTTAGATCCAAAGAAAGTTCAGAGGTAGACGTCGTTGGATTTCAGGTGGTGACGGTGGGCGAGAAAGCGACGGAAGCGGAGAAAAAACTCTTTGAGTCCAACCGCTATACGGACTATCTCTATCTCCACGGGTTTGCCGTAGAGACCACAGAGGCCTTAGCCGAGTACGTCCACAAAATGGCGCGCAGAGACTGGAACTACGCATCGGAAGACGCCTTAAACGTTGAGGAACTTCTCAAACAAGGCTACCGCGGTTCCCGCTACAGTTTTGGCTATCCCGCCTGCCCCAACTTAGAAGACCAAGAAAAACTTTTCCAGATCCTCCCCGCAGAAAAGATCGGCATTCAATTGACGGACAACTACCAACTCGTCCCCGAACAATCCACCACCGCCATCCTCCTCCACCACCCCCAAGCCAAGTATTTCATCGCCTAATCGATCGTCATTCCGGCGAAAGCCGGAATCTAGAAGTCGGCGGAAAATCCGTTCTGGATTCCGGCTTTCGCCGGAATGACGATCATGAATGGTGTACATCTTTACGTTAAAAGCTTACGAGGGACTAGAATTTTGTTGTATCGTACATAATACAATAATACCGCACTATTGTATTATACAAGAGGTTGAGTCCAAGACGGCATTCTAGAATAATTCGATAAACTAATAATACACGCAATTGACAAATATGTCAATTGCGTGTATTATAGCGGTATGCTCCTATCCTCTTTTTATCTGCGAGAACTATTCCATCTGAATCTGCTGCGTCACTTGAGCGCGAGGCTAGCCGGAAGGGAATTCGCGCTCAAGGGAGGCATTTGTTTGCGTTTTTTTCACCGATCTCCCAGACTCTCTGAAGATATGGATTTGGATATCGCCTCCCAAGTAAGGACAAAAACGTTGGAAAACGCCGTGGATTCTATCGCTGGAAGCCGTTCCTTTCTCAGCCCGCTCATTCCCAGAGGAATTGTGGAGGTCAGAGCGCATAAACCTAAACAGACAGAAACAACGCAAAGGTGGAAGTTCACACTCCTCTTAAGCAACACGGGTTCCTTGTCA
>JACPSV010000246.1 GCA_016193115.1 Elusimicrobiota bacterium | reverse complement strand
GAAAAGAGTGGTGGTTGCCATTCAAGATCCGAACCCTCTCGTTAAAAACAAAGGTCTCTCAACTCTTAAAAAATCCGGCCTGCGTGTTCAAGTAGGGACTTGCGGTTCGCAAGCCCAAGAACTCAATCGTTCTTTCATCAAGTACATGACAGAAAAAAAACCGTACGTCCTTTTGAAATCCGCTCTCTCTTTGGACGGAAAAATTGCAACGTCCTCCGGCCAGTCGCAATGGATTAGCTCGTCCACCGCGCGACAATTTTCCTATCGGATGCGAACGGAAGTGGACGCCATCCTGGTGGGAGCGGAAACTGTGCGCAAAGAGGATCCTCAACTGACAAGCCATGGTCTGGGGAGGAATCCTGTCAGGGTGGTTCTCTCCGGCAGCGGACGGATCCCTCCAAAAAGAAAAATTTTTTCCAGAGAATCGCCAACTTGGATTTACCATTCTTCCCGATCCGGGATATCCCAACGGAACGAATGGGCTGAATGGATTTATGTTCAATCTAAACGAGGGGCGTCGCTGCCTTTTCAGGATATTCTTTTGGATCTGGGAAAACGAGGCATCTCCAAACTTCTGATCGAAGGCGGCGGAAAAACAGCCGCCTCCGCTTTACAGTCCCATGCCGTGGATGAAATCTACTTTTTCCTTGCCCCTCTTCTGATCGGAGGTCGTGACGCTCCCACTGTTTTTGAGGGTGTTGGTTTCTCGAAAATTTCGGAAGCGATCAAATTAGATAACGTCTCGACGCAAAAGATAGGATCCGACATCCTCGTCCATGCTTATGTTCACGGGCATTGTTGAAACTCTAGGCCGCGTGGTCTCCTTGAAGAAGAAATCGGACGAATTTTCTTTGACGGTCCAATCTTCGTTTCCGTCGCTCTCATTGGGAGAAAGTATCGCCGTGGAAGGAATCTGTTTGACCGTAGCGCGAAAGAAACGCGCCCAAGAAGGCATCCAATTTTCTGCCGACATTTCTGAAGAGACATGGAGAAAAACAAACCTGCGGGAAATTCAGACCGGCAGTCCAGTCAATTTGGAAAGGTCTTTAACCCTGAGGAGCCGTTTGGGAGGCCACTTCGTTCAAGGCCATGTGGACGGCGTCGGAGAAATTCTGAAAATTGAATCAGAGGCCCGCTCCAAACTTTTCACTTTTTCTTACCCGCCCTCTCTCGAACCTATGATTGTGCCCAAAGGTTCGATCTCTGTTTCCGGAGTCTCCTTGACGATCGTGTGCGCCGCCAAACGCTCTTTCTCGGTTTCTTTAATTCCATACACCCTGCGCCACACCACATTAGGACAGAAAAAGGTCGGAGACAGGGTCAATCTCGAGTCCGACATTTTAGCCCGCGTGGCAGCCGCCCAATTAAAGAGAAAAAAACCATGATTGGCCGCCGCTCAATTAAAAAGGAAAAAAGGATGACTGAGCTTCAGCGACGCCGCTTTCTTTATAACTTCATAATGAAGCGGCATTCCCTCGCTGAAAGCTCGGTCAGAAATGGTTTTACCTTAGTTGTGATAAGAAAAAAACCATGATTTTATCACCGATTCCAAAAGCTATCGAAGATCTTCGCGACGGAAAAATGCTGATCGTCGTGGACGATCCCGGGAGAGAAAATGAAGGCGATCTCTGCGCCGCCGCGGAAAAAGTGAATTCTGCGATCATCAATTTTATGGCGCGGCACGGGCGGGGACTGATCTGCATGGCTGCTACCGGGGAACGGCTGGACGCTTTGAATCTTCATCCCATGGTCGAGCGTCCGGACAAAACCAAAGAAGCCGCATTTACGGTGTCCGTAGACGCCAAAAAGGGAGTTACAACGGGCATCTCCGCTCAGGACCGCGCAACGACGATCAAAACAATTTTGAATCCAAAATCCAAAGCGGAAGATCTTGCCCGACCCGGACACGTCTTCCCATTGAGGTGCCAGGAAGGAGGCGTTCTCGTGCGCGCCGGTCACACGGAAGCAGCCGTGGATTGCGCGAAACTGGCCGGTCTCTATCCCGCCGGCGTGATTTGCGAAATCATGAACGACGACGGCACGATGGCCCGCCTTCCCCAACTCATCCGTTTTGCCAAAAAACACAAATTGAAGATGATCTCTATCCGCGACCTGATTGAATACCGGCGCAGAACCGAGAAATTGGTACACCGCGTTGTCTCCACCGATCTGCCGACCAAGTTTGGCCCTTTTCTCCTGCATCTCTATGAGGACGCGGTTCTGCATGAGTACCACGTGGCGCTAGTCAAAGGTGAGGTCAGCGGTAAAAAGAACGTTTTGGTGCGGGTCCATTCCTCCTGTTTTACCGGCGACGTTTTACATTCGCTTCGCTGCGACTGCGGGGACCAGTTGCAGGCCGCCTTAAAAAAAGTGGAACAGGCCGGAACCGGCGTCGTTCTCTACATGCACCAGGAAGGACGAGGCATTGGCCTAAAAAATAAACTCCATTCCTACGCTCTGCAGGATCAGGGGTGGGACACCGTGGAAGCGAACAAAAAGTTGGGGTTTCCTCCGGACCTGAGGGAATATGGAATCGGAGCTCAAATTCTGGTGGATCTGGGTCTCTCGACTATTTGTTTGATGACAAACAATCCGAAAAAAATTGTGGGATTGGAAGGATACCACTTGAAGGTAGCCGAACGAGTGCCTCTGGAAATGAAATCAAACCCTTCCAACATCCGGTACCTGCAAGCTAAAAAAGAAAAATTGGGACATTTCCTAAAGGTTCTTTAGCAAAATGCAATGAAAAAGACGATGCGGTATGCGATTGTTGTTTCCAGATATAACCAGAGCATCACGCAGCGGCTCTTGAGTGGAGCGATCCTGACGTTTCGGAAACATCGCATCCCGGAGAGCGCGATCACGGTTGTCTGGGTTCCGGGCGCGTTTGAGATTCCGTTAATCGCAGACAGATTGGCGCGGTCGAAACGGTACTCTGCCGTAATCTGCCTGGGCTGCGTTCTGAAAGGGGAAACCCAGCATCACGTCTATATCTGCCAAACCGTAGCGGCGGGCATACTGGAAATCTCTCTAAAAAACGGGATTCCCGTCACGTTCGGGGTTTTGACTCCGGACAACATGAAACAAGCTCTGGCCCGGTCCGGAAACAATTCCGCCAACAAGGGAACCGAATCCGCCGAATCCGCCATTGAAATGGTCACCCTAATGAAAGAAAATGGGCTATAGAAGACAGGGGAGAGAACTGGCGCTGCAAACGCTCTATCTGCAGGACGCCTGCGATCTCTCCCTGGAAATCGCGTTAAAGACCTCGATGGG
>JACPSV010000164.1 GCA_016193115.1 Elusimicrobiota bacterium | reverse complement strand
TCTATCGCTGGAAGCCGTTCCTTTCTCAGCCCGCTCATTCCCAGAGGAATTGTGGAGGTCAGAGCGCATAAACCTAAACAGACAGAAACAACGCAAAGGTGGAAGTTCACACTCCTCTTAAGCAACACGGGTTCCTTGTCAACTAAAGTGGAATTCAGCCGCAGGAGAAAGGATCTCATTTACTCCACGGGTATTCCGAGTCCCGAGATTTTGTCCTCTCACACGATGGTTCCATTCGCAACACACTATTATGACGCTGATTCAATGGTCATTCATAAAATTAACGCTCTGGCTTCTTCGTCGCGTTATGCGACCAGAGACCTATTCGATCTGTATCATCTTTTTAACAATCTCTCGGTGAAACCGAAAAATGCGCTAAAACAAATGGAAGGGAGCAAGGATACCGTTCAACACGCTATTGATAAAGTGAGCCAATTCTCTCACAGGGATTTTAGAGCGCAGGTTCTCCCGTTTCTCACCGAGTCGTTGATGCAACTGTATCAAGAAGAGGCGGCCTTTAACAATTTGAAGTCTCTAGTCGAAGATAAGCTAATTCAGATGCTAGAATGAGAAAATCTGCGGCAGAACTATTGAAATTACTGTATTCCCACAAGTTGCGCATCTTTACAACTGGCGATGCGCTTACCTTAACCGGAATGGCTCCGTCCGCGATCACCCAAGCGTTACACCGCCTTGAAAAAGGAGAACTTTTGGGGAAAATGAAACGCGGGGTTTGGGTCAACCGTTTGGCTCCCGATTTAAATCCGTTTGAGCTCGTGCCGCATCTCCGATCCCCATGGCCCTCTTATGTATCTCTCTATAGCGCGTTAGCGGACCAGGGCGTGATTGAAGAGATTCCCCATGTGGTTTACGCGGTCACCTCTGCCTCTCCCAGGAACTATCGCACAACGGTTGGAGAATTCCATATCCACCATTTGCCTGAACATCTGATGTGGGGTTACGAATTTAAGCAATTCAAGGGTGGATCATTCCCCATCGCCGAACCCGAAAAAGCCTTTTTAGATCTCATCTATCTGGCTCTTATTCCCAGGTCGCCCATTGGATTCCCCCACAAGAGAGGACGCAAATGGAATCTCGATACGCGGAAACTAAGTCAGTACGCCCTTCGATTTAATTATCCCCCTCTAATTTCCTACTTAAGAGCACTGGTGTCCGGTTAAATTATGCGTTTAAATCATTTGTTTAAAGTGCACCTTATACCGCCCGCTCATGGTGAGCCTGTCGAACCATGAGATCGTCGAAGGGTGAGCACGGCTGCTCATGGTTCGACAAGCTCACCATGAGCGGATGGGTGGCTCTCCGTCGTACTTTAACCGGACAGCTGTGACTTAAGAGAGAATAATATTTGTGTCAAAATCTAGTGGAGGAGTGTATTATGAAAAAGATTGATTTGGGAAGTAAAATCTATATATTGGTGGATGTGCTACAAGGTGTTGCAGTGGATACTTTGGCCTCTAGAAACTACAAGACTGCAAAAAAATATTTCACAAAACTAAAGAAGGTAAGAAACCTGAGCGAAGACGATATAAAGATTTTCGAAACTAAAATCGTTTAACTCAACTTTTCGGATTTAATAAAGGATGGTTCTGCGCAGGATATCTAAAGCTGTGAGGGCGGATTTTTGTTTGGTTTCGGGGCGGGGGGCGTGGAAGAATTTTGTGTGGGTGGAGACTCCATGTTTGGAGGCGATGCCGAAGCAGACGGTGCCTACTGGCTTGGTGGAGGAGCCGCCTGTCGGGCCTGCTATACCGGTGCAGGAAATTGACCAATCCGATTGAGAACGCTTCAAAATGCCATGGGCCATCTCTTTAGCGACGGGCTCGCTGACCGCACCGTATCTCTTCAGAGTTTCACGCCGAACACCTAGGAGATTTACTTTGCTCTCATCGGAATATGTGACGAGACCTTCTAGAAAATATTGGGAGCTGCCAGGAACGTCAGTCACTTTATCCGCGATCAGACCTCCTGTGCAAGATTCCGCTATGGATAGAGTTTCTTTCCTCTTTTTCAAAATCTTCCCAACTACGCTTTCTAGAGTCTCTTCGTTTTCGCCATAGACATCTTGACCCAAAATTCCATGGAGCTCTTTTTTAATGCTCAACAGAACTTGGCCGCATTTTTGCGGCGATTTGCCCTGAACTTTTACCTTAACATCAATAATGGAGTGGTGCGCCAAAATGCCGAATGTGACGGAAATATCTTTCTGATCCCAATTTTTTTCCACCACGGGTTTTATCCTCTCATCCACCTCCGATTCCGGAAATCCAAAAATGTGGAGAGTGAGACTTAGAATGGAGGATTTGGAAAAGCGTTTTAAGTAGGGAATAACCGAATCCTCCATCATAGGAATCAGCTCTTTGGGAGGACCCGGCAGAAGAATGAGGGTGCGTCCACGGTCTTTCACGATTTGGCCGGGAGCTGTGCCGACCCGATTCACAATCACTTGAGATCCCCGAATCAGGAAGGCCTGTTTCTTATTTTCTTCCGGCATTTCAAGGCCGGCGGAACGGAAACGGTTTACGATTGCTCGCATCACAGTAGGAGAAAACTGGAGAGGCCTGCCAAGAACCTGTGCGACGGACTCGCAGGACAGATCATCAAATGTGGGCCCCAAACCGCCCGACGTGATTAGAATCTGAGCGCGGCGCAAACTGTCCCGCAATGCAAACTTCACTTCTCTCCTAGCATCTCCGACGGTAACCACACGGTCTAACGTGAGACCGATCCGCTCCAATCTTTCAGCAATGTGGCATACATTGCTGTTGACTTTATCTTTCAGCAGTTCCGATCCGAAACAGATCAGTTCTATGCGCATGGCTCCCAGTTAGACTCACGTCAGTGGTAGAAGCCGATTCGGGGGTTGTCCGGAGTGGTGGCAACTTCTATTTTTCCGAACCGGGACTCGTACTTTTTGATGTTGTCTTCCAACGCCAGAAGAAGTTTCTTGGCGTGGGAAGGAGAAGTTATGATCCTGCTCTTGACCTTTACTTTGGGAACTTGCGGAGGAAGAAATATAAAATCGAGTACGACTTCCGTCTCCGTATGACTGACGATGGCTAGGTTGGAATACGTCCCTTGAGCCACAACTTCATCAATCTCTATTTGTATTTGGTTTTGTTCGACTGGATTTTGACTGGCCATGCGATCCTCCTATTACGATGAATCATTGCAAACGCCACGGTTTGTAGATCAAAAGATAAATCAAACAGAGGAGAGCGCCCGCAGCCAAGGCGACGCCCCCCAACAACAGTCCAACCTGGGACGCTTTCTTTCTTTCGGCTTTGATTTGATCTGGGGACGGCTCTTGAAGATCCAAGCAGGGTTTACTCTTCGATTTCGCTGTTCCAGTAAGCGTTGTCAATAAATTTCTGCCACGACGTCTTAATCTTCAAAAATGTGGGCAGGACAAGGGATTGCGCCCCTTTCCATCTCGGACGGGTGGGTTTGATCAAAAGTTTCATGCCGGCTTCCTGAGGAAGACGGTCCCCCTTCTCAATGTTGCAAGGAATACAGGAGGTGACCACATTGTTCCAGGTGGATTGGCCTCCGCGGGAAACAGGGATAATATGCTCGAGATTGAGATCGCTGGTCTGAAACTTCTCTCCGCAGTAACAGCAACGGTACCCGTAATGATCGTAAATGTTGCGGCGAGTGAATTTGATCTCGGAGACCGGGATCTGGCCGTAGACCCTTAGGGCAATCACTTCCGGAATCGCAATTTTGAATGTGGGCGTATGCACAAAACCCGCCGGGTTTGTTTTGATCAGGCCGGACAACTCTTTCCAATTGATCCAAATACACTAAAGAGAGAGCGCGCCTCCAATTGGTGATATGGATAGCGTAAAAGTTTCGATTCAAAACCAACACATCAGAAGACATGGAAATACCCGCTTAAATTTAACAGTTTTTGCCCTCACAGTCAAGAAAAGGTAAAATGGCGCTGGTGTCCGGTTAAAGTACGACGGAGAATCACCCATCCGCTCATGGTGAGCTTGTCGAACCATGAGCTGCCGTGCTCACCATGAGCAGGCGGTAGCCTAATTTAACCGGGCACTGGTGAAAATGGACAAGATGAAACGTTGGACTAAAAATAATCAAAGCGCCCTCCCGCCTAAAGCTTCGGTCGTGGTGGCGGTTTACAATAAGCCGCGCGAGTTTGAGATGTGTTTGGAAGGGTACGCGCGGCAAAGCCTTTTGAGAGACGGGAAAGAAACGTTTCAACTGATCATCGCGGACGACGGTTCTCAACCTGAAATAGAACAGATCGCCTCCAAATTTGCGGAGAAAGTGACTCTACCCGTAACCTACCTCTACAAGAATCATCAGGGATGGGGCAAGTTGAAGATGCTCAATTGGTCAATTCTGGAATCGCTTGCCGATCAGATCATCTTTACCGACGGCGATTGTGTGCCCCATAAACATTTTGGAACACCTCAAAAACGGAACTCTGGAATCGCCCTATTGGATTTTGCGGCACGCTTGGAAAGGCGAGGTTGATTATGCGGAACAAGGTCTTTACCTGCCCCGCTGGCTTTTAGAGATAGAAGAGATGTTCCCTCTCCAGAAACCCACACTCCTGGGTTCTAACTTTTCCATTCACAAAAAGTGGCTGCGGGAAGTGAACGGGTTTGATGAAAGTTTTCAGTCGCCGGGACTGGGAGAAGACACGGACATGGAAAGGCGACTTAAACCTCTGGGACTTGAGTTCAAGTGGATCAAACATCGGGCGATCCAGTACCATCTTTGGCACCCGCTGACAGCTCTGGGAGAACAGTCCCGATCTATGTACGCACAACGTCTCCTCGAAGGAAACAGACAGGCGATCCAAGGACTGAAAGAACTGAAGATGGAATTACGGGGACACCCTACTTATTGACTCCCGTATAAATAATGGATATATGTTCCGCTCATCCTGAGCTTGTCGAAGGATGAGCCATTCCAACGGTAGGCTCTCATGCTTCGACAAGCTCAGCATGAGCGGTGTTGTATCCATTCATTCTGCGAAGATCAATAATTCTATAGGTGTTTTAGGATTCGGACTTCGCCGGGGGAGAGGTGTAACGTTAACTCTTTTTCGAAACTTTTCCGGCTGATTACGTCAAACAGAAGCGCGCCGTCACCAAACCAGTAATTGAATGGGATCGCCCGTTCCATATTGAAGTTCCCCACCACTAAAAGGCGTCCAACGCTGTCCTTTCTTTCAAAAGCGATCACGTCGTGAGGATCGTACCTTAAAAATTTGAACGTGGCGTGGTCAGAGTTGACCACCAGATCGCGGTACGTCTTCCGGACAGCCGCTATTTGAGCGAGCCAACCGCAAAACTGTTCGCTATTCAGCCAGTTCAGAGATCCGGGACTAAATAAGGGAAGGTTTTCTGCAGGGTAACGCACCAAATTCTCCAGAGAGAAATCGAGACCTGTATTCACCGGATGAGATTCCGCCAACTCAAAACCGGAATGGATGTAGGATAGGACCGGCAAGAAACTGTTGATCGCCCAGGCAAACTTAGAGTAAGAGACCCCGCCCCGACGGCAGACGCTGCGCGGACTGTTGTGGCTTTCGGGCGTGCCAAAAAAAGGAATCGGGAAACTCTCTCTCTCGTAGCGTTCCAACAAACCTCGTAATTTATAGAGATGCGGTTGGTCCACCCACAAGTAGCCGATACAAGCGTTGTATCCGTGTTTCTTGCTCTCCTGAGAAGCATTGAAATTTTCTTCCCAAAAGGCAAACTCCGGATCTAACTCTCTGGCTTTTGCCACCATGCGCGCCAAAAGAGCGTTGGGCAATGCGTGTCCCATATCTATCATGACCCCGTCTATCTCAAATTTCTTTTGATGCATGGGAATGATATCAATCAAAGTCTCCCACAAAGACAGAGTAGCGTTCTTGGCCTGAGACAATTCAGAGTCGTACATCCGAATCGTGTTGTATGCCATATAATTGAAGTCTGGATGCTGGTACATTTTGAGATAGGTGACGTCGTCCCAGGCAGGCTGAGGATCGTCCGGAGGCCAATCCGCAAAGGCAGGAGGAATTTTGACCCGAACCCCGTTGGACAGAGCGCCTACCCACCGTTCCCCTTCCTTGTACACCTGGCTTTTGTCCGGCGTTTCCGTAAAGAAATTGCGGTAAGCGGGAGACGGGGGAATCGTGTTGGACAAGTCTCCTCTTCCGATACGATCGTGAATCTGTGACAGGGTTTCCGGACCAAAAACGGGCGACCCAAAAAAGGATTCGTCCTGATTTGGGGAAGTTCTGTTGGGAGCCTCTTCCCGAATCCAATAGAACCATTCGGGATGTTCCGCCACCCAATCGCTGTCTCTGGAAGCCGTGCGGAACACGAACTCAACCACCACTCTCATTCCCAGATGGTGAGCGGCCTCCACAAACGCCTTAAACTCTTTTTCTACGCCTAACCCTAAAAATGGTTCACATAGGTTCTCGTCCAACTGGAATGGATTGCGAATGGCGTAAGGAGACCCCAAAGTCCCTTTTTTGCCGTCTTTTCCGATCGCGGTGACGGGCAGGAGGTGGATCGTGTTCACTCCCAAACGGCGGATATAGGGTAGTAGAGCAATTGATTTTAGAAAACTCCCCGTTTCTCTAAAACCGTCCTCGTTCAAAGATAAATCCAATTTCCCGTTCTGGTTATGATCAAAAGCGGTGGTTAACCGGACATAGAAATTGTACACCGCCGCTTTCTTGGTCCAATCCCCGCCCTCTCCTTTAATTCTGGGAGCCGCAGGAGAAGCCAATATCTCATCAATCTTTCCCAGAAAAAATTCAAAGGGATCCACCGAGACCAGACGTGTCGGCTGGCTAAAATCTTCGTCCACCCAAAGGTTCGGCACCCAATAGACAGACTTCTTGGCAGAACTCTGCAAGAGTTTAAGATGCCTTCTGACGTCTACTAATCCGTGTAGCATTATTCTTCCTTAAAAGATTTTCCGGTTGCGCAAAGAGATCGCAAAGGACACTCCCTGCACAAAGGTTTGGTCTGACAGATTTCTTTCCCCAACGCTACAAAAAGAGCGTGGCACTCGTTGTAGAGAGAGGGATGCTTGGGCAAAGAACGATGAAAAAAATCTTGAATCTCCCCATAATCTTCGCTCTTAAACAAACCTATCCTATTTCCAATCCGTTTGGTGTAGGCGTCCACCACAAATAGTGGACGGCCGCCCGCATACAACAAAATGGAGTCGGCCGTTTCCGGTCCAAAACCGTGGAGACCGAGCAGTTCAGAGCGCGCCGCCTGCAGGGGCTTTTTCAAAATGGAACTCACTTTCCCCGCATAATTCCGGTTCAGATAGAGCGCAAACATTTTAAGCCGCTTGGATTTCTGACGGAAATAACCGGAAGAACGAACCAGTCGGGCAAGACGCGGGAAAGGCGCCCTTGCGATCTTCCCCGGATCCACCATCTGGAACCTCTGCAACTGAACCATGGCTTTTTCTACGTTGGTCCAGGCCGTGTTCTGTGTCAAAAGAGCGCCTACACAAATCTCAAATTGTTCCTGCTCCGATAAACCGCGCACCTTAGGGACGGAATGATACCGCGGACGTTCTTCTCCGGGAGGAGTCGTCGGCCACCATCCCTGCGAACCAAAATGACCGCGAAGGAGACGTACAATTTTTAGAACTTTCGTCAAAGCGGCTAGAAAACTCTGCGGGAGGTCTTGCGGTGAGATTCGCTTAGGCGAATGTACTCCTGAGCGTTCCAGCGAATATGCTCGATCTCGTCCGCGCGTAGAGGCCGTATCACACGCGCCGGTATCCCCAAGGCCATAGAACCGCGAGTGACCTTCGTGTTGGGCGAAAGCACCGCGCCCGCTCCCACGATACAGTCCTCTTCCACCACAACTCCGTCTAAAAGAATCGCTCCCATCCCCACGATACAACGATCCTGAACCGTGCATCCATGCAGCAACACGGAATGTCCCACCGATATCCCTTTCCCTAGAAGGGTGGGTTTACCTTCGTTTGTGTGGATCAC
>JACPSV010000163.1 GCA_016193115.1 Elusimicrobiota bacterium | reverse complement strand
AATGTGGAAGATGGACGGCCTGCGATAGGCAGGGTAAAGAACCCAATATGTGCCGATGCCGTTTCCCAAAATAGGTTTCGCGTTGATCATCTCCCAGGTCGAAAGCCACGTGTACATTCGGAATGTAAAGGAGGTGACGTCTCCGCGGTAAAAGACTCTTTTAACCACATAACCGCCCAACGCCAATATCACGAATCCTGCGCTGGCAAAGACGGCAATCCTAACTTTTCTGGATTCCACAAAAAATCGGATCACAAGGAATGAGAACACGGCTGTGCCTCCGATCAATCCCATTGCAGGACCTTTAGACCCCGTCCAATAAATGTTTGCCAGAGTGAGTACGATCAGAGGAAGAATATAAAACTGGCGATCTTTGAGATAAAGCGCCATCATGAGAGGCACCATGATCACAAGGAAGTTGCTGTAAAAGTTGGGATTTCCAAACGTGGAGAAAATTCTCTGTCCGAACGCGGCTCTCCAAACGAACTTGTCCAGTCCCATCACCGGAGGTCCAGGGGGGAAGAACTGGAAATCCACCCACTGGATCAGGCCATACACCGTCGTCACGATCAGGGCGAGTCTCAGCCACCACACCATTCTTCTACAGTCTTCCAGAGAGGTCATCTCCGAGATCGCGATCAGGGCGAGTCCGATATAGACTACCCGCCGTATGAAAAAGTCCAGGCTGCCTAAAGGTAAAGGAGATAGGAGAAAGGAAAGAACCCCGGAACAAAATATGGCAACGAAGGGCAAAACAAGTAAAGTCTGGGTTTTTGTGAACGGCCAATGGCCTCTCTCAAATATCTTACAGATCCAAAGCCCCATGAGAATAGTTCCAAACATTTGCACTTCCGTGATCTTCACCATGGCGGAATCGTACGTGCGTAAATAAAATGAGACTGGCAAGAGAAAGAAAAAGATGGGGAAAGCGAAGTCCAAGTATCGCGAGATACGTTCCACGATCGTCTTCGAGTTAGATTGAATCATCTTCTTCTCCTCTTCTTGAAACGAATGCGTTCCCCGATTTCCTTTTCCGGAGGACTCCATTTGAGATCCACGGATATGCGGTGCAGAAGACCGAGTTCTCCTTGAGATACCGTGGCATAGTCCAGATCCCAGCTCTCACTTTTGAGGCCAAGACCGAACGTGAAACCGTTCGGTAAAGAGAGATTGGAACCCAACCCCTGCTTTTTTAAGCTGTAACGGTACCCTGCCCGGACGGCCAGCCGTTGGGAGAGCGAGAACTCTAATCCGCTGCGAAGAGAACTGTCTCCCTGCAGAGGACGATGGTATTCGAAGGAAGCTAACGTTTTGTGGGAAGAACTTTGGACGGGTACTCTCAAACTGAGTCCCGCGCGAAAAAGAATGGGCGGTTTCCAAGAGCTATTTTGAAATTGAGATTCCGGACCCACCTGTTGCAACGAGACGCCTATCCGAGCGGGTGAAGACGGTCTTCCGTAGAGGAACCCAAAATCTGCCATGAAACCTGAAGCCGAGATGTCGGAAAGTGATTCTCTTACATAGGCCAGAGAAGATCCTATCGAGGCTGTCCCGCCTACTCTCTTTCCCGCAGAGAAGGAAATTT
>JACPSV010000162.1 GCA_016193115.1 Elusimicrobiota bacterium | reverse complement strand
TCCACCAGCGTTGCAACCAGAGGAGCAGAGGCTACCGCAGGATCTAAACCCAGACGGCGAAGGAAGATGGGGAAGAGGGAACCAGTGACCGTTCCCCAGAGAACAACAAGTGTCAGGGAAAAACCAACCGTGATTGCGATTGGGAGAGGGTGCGGGCCATAAGCATCGGAAAAGTGGGATCCGATCGTGATCCTTAAGAATCCAAGCGTGCCCAAGATCAACCCTAAAATCAGGCCTGAGGAGACTTCTCTCCACATCACCCGCCACCAGTCTTTCATGCCCACTTCTTTGAGAGCCAACGCGCGCACAATCAGCGTGGAAGCTTGCGATCCGGAGTTTCCCCCGCTGCTGATGATCAAGGGTATAAAGAGAGCCAGAACGACCGCTTCGGCGATCTCCTTTACAAAAAAACCCACGGCAGTGGCCGTCAACATTTCTCCGACAAATAAAATGCAGAGCCATGTAGCTCTCTTCTGGATCATTTGTAGGAAGGCTGTCTTAAAGTAGGGTTGCTCTAAAGCTTCCACGCCGGCAAGTCTCTGGATATCTTCGGTGTCTTCCTGCTGAATAACCTGGATCATGTCGTCTGCCATCAAAACACCGATCAAGCGGTTGTCGTCATCTACCACAGGGGCGGAAATAAGTTTGTAGCGGGAAAATATCTTGGCTGCTTCTTCCTGATCCGATTTGGCAAGAATCCGGATCAGAGAAACGGGAGCCATGATGTCTTTCACTTTGATGTCCGGCGGGGCCGCAATCAGGGTTCTTAAAGTTAATCCTCCCAGGAGTTTGTTGTTTTCGTTGGTGACGTACAGGGTCTCAATCGGCATTTCCTTGTACATGCGCGTTCGGGATTGAAGCAGTTCTAAAGCTGATTTTGCCGTCAGATCCGGACCCACGGAAATCACGCCTGTCTGCATCAGGGATCCCACGGAACTGGCGGGAAATTCCAGACGGCTTTGAATGACCTCCACCCTTTCTTTTTTCATGAGTCGTTCCATCTTCTTGACCGTTTTTTCCGGAAGTTTTTTGAAGAGTTTGGCGGTCACGTCGGATGGAACTCCTTCCAGAAGCGGGGAAAGAGTAAGGTCCTCCAGGTGAAGGATCAGATATTCCTGTTGCGTAACTTCCAGCTCTTCAAAGACTTCGATCACCCGTTCGGGTTTGAGGAGTTTCAGAATCAGAAGCTGGTGTTCCTGGGTAAAATGTTTGAACCCGTCCGCCAAGTCAATTGGGTTCATCTCTTTTAGAAGGTTTTTGAGCTCATCCAAATTTTTGTTTTGAATGAGCTGTTTCATTTCCGGAATGAAAAGTTCGACAGGATTGAGTCCGTTCATGGGGAAAGGGGTCGGGAAAATGGGTCAGGCTATTTGTGGTCTCGGACTCTTTTGATCTCTTGTATGATGAGAGGGATCAGCTCGTAGAGATCCCCTTCCACGGAGAGGGTGGCTAATTTGAACATGGGGCATTCGGGATCTTTGTTGATCGCGATCACCACTTCTGCGGAAGACATGCCCGCCAGGTGCTGGATCTGGCCGGAGATGCCGCAGGCGATGTACAATTTAGGGCGGACCGTTCTTCCTGTCAGTCCGACCTGGTGTTTGTACGGAATCCAGCCCGCGTCTACGGTGGGACGGCTTGCTCCCACGGCCGCGCCGATCGTTTGAGCGAATTCTTCGATGATCTTGAATCCTTCGGGTTTGCCTAACCCTCTGCCTCCGGAAACAATTTTCTCCGCGGCAGTGATGTCAATCGTCTCATTTTTTTCCGCTTCATATTTGACGAACTTAGAGCGGATATTCCATTGGCTGGGATCCACGGTCACTCGGACGATTTCCCCCTTGCGTCCCGGTTGACGAGCCGCGCGCGGGAAAGACATCGGCCGCACGGTGGCCATTTCCGGACGATGCTTTTCGCAAAGAATCGTGGCCATCAGGTTCCCTCCGAAAGAGGGGCGGGTCGCGTGCAACGTCCCGTTTTTTTGATTGATGGAAAGTTCCGTTGCGTCCGCGGTAATTCCAGTTTGGGCGGCGATGGCCACCCGGCTGGCGAAGGACCGTCCGATGATGGAGGCCGGCATCAGGAGCTTGTTCGGTTTCTCCCGTTTGATCAGGTCGGTCAGGGCGCAGGTGTAAACTTCATCCAAAAAGTGTTCGAAGATGGGGTGGTCGAGGACGTAGACCTTGTCTGCGCCATGCTCCAGGATATCCTGAGCGTACTGGGAAACCTGGTGTCCCATTAAAACGGCGGAAAGATCCTCATTTAAATCCGAAGACAGTTTTTTTGCCACGTGCAGTAACTCGAAGATCGTGGGCATGAGACGGCCGTGTCTTTGTTCCGCAAAGCACCAGACCCCTTTGTAAGAAGCGGTGTCAATTTGAACCTTCACTTCCTCTTTTTTCATGACAATCGCATGGAAAAAGTCGGGGTTCGGAACTTTTACTTTCGTTTTCTCAAAGAGTTTGTCGCAATCTTCCACGCAGGCGTTGCAGAAAACGCATTTGTTAACGTCTATTGTGGCCAGCTTTTTCCAGCGGACCCCCTCTTGTTTAGGGCGGTCTGACATGGAAATGCAGTTGACCGGACAAACCTTGACGCAGGATCCGCAGCCCGTACAACGATCTTGAAGAATATAGATTTCGTTAGCCATGGTCTTGAACCTTTCTAAATAAGTTTCATCTCCAAAAGTTTTGCGACTAGATTTTTTGCTTTTTCTTCCGCGGTCGCTCCCCCAATCTTAACTCCGCCTATACGCGGCGGCGGATTGAAACTGGAAGCCACGATCGTGGGAGATCCGCCTAACCCAATTTTTGTTTTGTCCGCTTCAATGTCCTGTGCTGTCCAGCGAGGAATGACCGCTTTTTTTGCGGCCATCTTTCCTCTTAAAGAAGGAACCCTGGGTTCGTTAATCTCTTTAACCACCGCGATGAGCGCGGGCAGAGGTAATTCGATCAGATCCGCTCCATCTTCCATCATGCGCCACACGCGTATCATGGTTTCATTGATTTCTTCCACTTTTTTAACATAAGCGGCGTTTGGAATGTCCAGCTCTCCGTCGTTCGTTTGTTTGCCGCAGAGGATGAGATCCACCTTCTTTTGGGTGACTGTCTCGATTTTGCGAATTCCCATCTGCAGAGCGTAAGAGGTGGCGTAGGTGTCGGCGCCGGCAAACGCGCGGTCACAGAGATGGAACGCCTGGTCGCACCCGCGCGAGATGGCGTCCCGAAGCGATTCTTCCGCTTGAGGCGGCCCCATCGTCAGAACGGAAACGACCGTGTTCGGAACCTTTTCCTTGATGCGCACGGCTTCTTCGATGGCGTACTCGTCGAAAGGATTGATGGCCGCGGCCATCCCTTCTCTCTTCAGGGTTCCGGTTTTAGGGTCTATTTGAACGTTGGAAGTGGCCGGAGTTTGTTTGATGCAGGCGAGGATGTGCATGAAGGTCAGCCTTTCGCCAACTCTTTGATCAGGGCATAACCGATTTCGTTGCGCTGAATCTGGTTGGTGCCTTCATAGATCTGAGTGATTTTGGCGTCTCGCATGTACTTTTCTACGGGGAAATCCCGCATGTAGCCGATACCGCCGCAAAGTTGGACAGCGTCGGTTGTGACTTTCATGGCCACATCGGAACAGAACAGTTTCACCATGGCCGAATATTTCGTCCAACGTTTGCTGGAAACTTTTTTCAGCTCTTCGTAAACCGTTTTTCCCGATTTTTCACTCAAGGCCTCGGCAGCAAGCAAATCTTTGTCCATGGCTCTGGTGACCGAATAGAGAAGCGATCTCGCCGCTTCGATCTGAGTCGCCATGTCGGCCGCCATGTGTTGAGAAGATTGAAAAGACAAGACCGATTGGCCGAACTGTTTTCTCATGCGGGCATAATTCAACGCCTCGTCCAGCGCTCCCTGAGCGATTCCCAATGCTTGCGCCGCCACGCCGGGCCTGGAGATATCGAACGTGCCTTGAGCCACGCTCAAACCGTGCCCTTCCCCGCCCAGAAAATTCTCCGCAGGGACTTTGCAATTATCGAAATTGAGTTCGTAGGTGGGACTGGCGCGGATTCCCATCTTGACCTCTTTCTTACCCATGGAGAATCCCGGAGTCCCTTTTTCTACGATGAACGCGGACAGTCCCCGCGGTCCGCGCGCAGGGTTTGTGGACGCGAACAAGGTATAGATTTCCGCGGCGTTTCCATTGGAACAGAAATTTTTTGTCCCGTTGAGAACGTAATAGTCTCCCTCTTTTTTCGCCTTGCAGCTTGTGGCGGTTGCGTCCGATCCGGCTTCCGGTTCCGTGATCGTGAAAGCGCCCAACCGTTTTCCGGACGCGAGGTCCGGCAGATATTTTTCTTTCTGTTTGGGCGTGCCAAAAAGAATGATAGGAAACGCGCAGAGAGCGGTGCAGGCGATGGTCAATGCGGTGCCCCCGCAGACGCGCGAAATCTCTTCCACGACAAGACAGAGCTCAAATCCAGCGCCGCCCAGTCCACCGTATTGGGTTGGGAAATAGACGCCAAACAGATCGGCTTTCCGCAATTCTTCCACAATCGGCCAGGGGTACTCTTCGGAAACGTCGTAATGTTCCCGCACCGGTTTAATTTTCTTTTGCGCGATTTCCCGCGCCGTCTCTTGAATCGCTTGTTGTTCTTCCGTCAAAAAGTAGTTCACGCTGCCTTTACCCCCTTTAGTAAACCATCTCGAATATTTCTCAAAGCCTGCCGCGCCGCCGACTGTTCGGATTCTTTCTTGGACTTTCCGGTTCCTTTTCCCAACATCTTTTTCTTCAGTCGAACCTCGATAAAGAAAGTTTTGTCGTGGTCCGGACCGCTCTCTTTAGATAAAATGTAGGTTGGCAGCACCTTATATTTCTTTTGGATCAGCTCTTGCAATCTGCTCTTAAAATCCGTTTCCACAATTCTTTTTTTCTGTTCGAACTGGCGGATCACCAAATCTTTGGCTTTTTCAAATCCTTGGTCCAGGTAAATGGCGCCAATCACGGCTTCCAGAGCGTCCGCTAAAATGGAGTCCCGTTCTCTGCCGCCTTGCAATTCCTCGCTGCCGGAGAGTTTGAGGTACGCGCCCAGCTTGATTTCTTTTGCCCATCGGGCTAGAGGGGTTTGGGACACGAGAAGCGATTTAAATTTAGACAGTTTGCCTTCATCATGGGCTGGATACCGTTTGTACAGGAAATCCGTGATCGCGGCGTTCAGAATGCTGTCTCCCAGAAACTCCATCCTTTCGTTGAACGCCTTTTCCTGTTCCTGGGAAGAGCCGGAAACATAAGAACGGTGCGTGAGCGCTTCTTCAATAAATTTCCTATTCTTAAACTTTATGTGGATCTTTTTTTCCAGGGATTCGAAAGGCAGGGGAAAAAGAAGGCGTTGAGAGGTTTCGGGGGTCATCCGGTTTATCCTACATTCCATTGTACGCTTTCACAACCAGAACGGCGTTGTGTCCTCCAAATCCAAAAGAGTTGGAGATCGCGCAGGTCACTTTACATTCTCTGGACTGGTTGGGCACATAGTCGAGATCGCAATTGGGATCCGGAGTCTCATAGTTAATTGTGGGGTGAACGACTCCTTTCCGGATGGAACAGACGCTGGCGATCAGTTCCACTCCGCCGGCGGCGCCCAAAAGGTGACCGGTCATGGATTTCGTGGAGGAAATCGGAATTTTTTTCGCCCGTTCCCCAAAAACAGATTTAATCACGAGGGTTTCTGTTTTGTCGTTTACCTGGGTGGACGTGCCGTGAGCGTTAATATAGTTGACTTCTTCCGGAGAGGTCTGCGCGTCTTTGAGGGCGTTGAGAACCGCTTTAACCTGGGATTTTCCTTCCGGCGATGGGGAGGTGATATGAAAGGCGTCATCGGTCAACCCGTATCCGGCAAGTTCCGCCAAGATATTCGCTCCCCGCTGGAGGGCGTGCTCTTCCGTTTCCAGGATCACGATGCCGGCCCCTTCTCCCATCACAAACCCTTCCCGATTCTTATCGAAAGGACGGCTGGCTTTTTCCGGAGAATCGTTGAACGATTCCGCCAGAGCGCCCGCTTGAGAGAAACCGGAAAGTCCGAGTTGAGTGATGGCGGCTTCGCTTCCCCCGCTGACAAAAACGTCCGCGTCTCCGTAGCGCAAGTGACGCAAGGCCTCGCCGATAGAATTGTTAGCAGTAGCGCAGGCGGAAGAAACGGCGTAGTTCGGACCGGCAAACCCGTATTGGATCGAGATTTCTCCCGCGGCCATGTTGGAGATCAGTTTAGGAATGAGGAAAGGGGTCACGCGTCGGGTCCCTTTCTTTTGCAGAATGGCGAACTCCTCTTCAATCGTTTGCAATCCGCCAATGCCGCTGCCCACGATCACGCCGATCCTTTCCAGGTTTTCCTTGTTGAGGTCGAGTCCCGAGTCCTGGAGCGCCAGTTTCGCCGCGGCCATGGCAAACTGGGTGAAACGATCCATCCGCTTGATCTTTTTCTTTTCGATAAACTGATCCGCATGGAAGTCCCGGACCTCGCCCGCAATCCTGCACGGGTATTGGGTAACGTCGAAGTAACTGACGTTCACAATGCCGCATTTTCCTTGGATGGCGGAACTCCAAAACGCATCCGTGCCAATCCCGATGGGACTGACGACTCCCATGCCGGTGATTACAATCTTTTTCCTATCCATGGAGAATGGATATGACTTGAACGGACATTATTCCTTTGTTGTCAGAGTAGAATTCTTATTTCTTGTGGGCTTTGATGTAGTCGATCGCCTGTCCCACGGTTTGGATCTTTTCCGCTTCTTCGTCGGGAATCTCCAGATCGAACTCTTCTTCCAGAGCCATGACAAGCTCCACCGTATCCAAAGAGTCTGCCCCCAGGTCATTGACGAATGATGCTTGGGGCGTGACCGTCGCTCCGTCCACGCCTAAGTTTTCCACGATAATCTCTTTGACTTTACCTTCGATGTCATCAGCCATGATCTCAAACCTCCTGTTTTTTAGTTGCGGTGCATTCGCAGAACTACATGTACATTCCGCCGTTCACGGAAAGAACGTGACCGGTGATGTACGAGGAATCGTCGGACGCCAAAAACAGAGCCGCTTTCGCCACGTCCTCCGCTTCGCCTAAACGCGTGAGAGGAATGAGTGAAGCGAGCTTTTGTTTCTGTTCTTCCGAGAGCGCTTCGGTCATGCGCGTGCGGATGAAACCCGGCGCAATCGCGTTCACCAGAATTTCCCGGGACGCAAATTCCCGGGCGCAGCTTTTGGTCATCGCGATCAGACCGCCCTTCGATGCGGAATAGTTGGCCTGACCCGCGTTTCCCATGAGGCCTACGATGGAGCAGATGTTGATGATGCGTCCCGATCTCTGCTTCATCATGGGCCGAACGACTGCTTTGGTACAGTTGAAGGAACCCTTCAGGTTGACCGCGAGGACTGCGTCCCACTCCTGTTCCGACATGCGCATCACCAAATTGTCTTTGGTGATACCGGCATTGTTCACTAATATATCAATTCGTTGAAATTTGTCAAGAGTTTGATTCACGATCTCTTCACATTGAGAAAACTGGGTCACGTCCATCTTCAGGCCTGCGGCGGCAACCTGGTACTTTTGTTCCAGATCCCGAGCCGATTTCTGCACCAGTTCCTGAACCACATCGCACAGCACGATCCGTGCGCCCTCGCGCGCGAAAAGGGACGCAATGGCATAACCAATGCCTTGCGCTCCGCCTGTAATCAGCGCCACTTTATCTTTTAGTCTCATGAGCCGCTCCTTAATTCCAAAACTTTTGAGAGAGTTTGCAGATCTTCTATGTTCCCGACTTTTTTTTGTTTATCAATTTTGCGGACCAGACCGGACAAAACCTTGCCGGGACCTATTTCCACAAACGTTTCCACGCCTTGAGCGATCATTTTCCGGATCGAATCTTCCCAGAAGACGGGATGGTCTATTTGCAGAGACAGCTTTTTTTTAATGTCTTCCCCTTTGGTCGTTGGTTCAGCGTCATAGTTCGTGAAAACCGGAACGGCGGCGTCCCGAATTGCGCTTGTCCGCAAAATCTCTTCCATCTTGCGGGCGGCTTCCCGCATGCTTTGGGAATGAAAAGCTCCGGAGACGCTGAGAGGAATTATTTTGGATCCCGGCCTCTCTGCAATCCTGGACTTCAGTTTTTCCACGGCTTCTTTTCTGCCTGCGACCACAATCTGTCCCGGCGAATTAAAGTTCACCATCTCGCACGCTTGTGAAGGATCCGCATTCTCGCAGAGAGCGCCCAACTCTTCTCTCTGAATCCCAATGACCGCTGCCATGGTTCCCGGACTTTTCTGGCAGGATTCATGGATAAATAAACTGCGGTATTTTACCAATTTTAAACCCGTTTGAAAATCAAAAACTCCGGCCGCGAAAAGAGCTGAATATTCTCCCAAGCTGTGTCCTGCGACGTAGGCGCAGGAGCCGGTCCAATCGGGACAGGATTTTTTCAGAGCAACCCATGCGGCGCAACTGACAATAAAAATAGAGGGTTGCGTCGTGGTCGTCTGACGCAGATCTTCTTCCGTCCCGTCAAAAATTGTGGAGGCGATGTCTATCCCGAGCGTTTGGTTGGCGGCCTCGAACAGTTGTCTCGATTCCGGAAAGTTATCATACAATGATTTTCCCATTCCCGGATACTGGGAACCCTGCCCCGGAAAAAGAAACGCAAGTTTTTCCGTTACCATCGGATGACCGAAGCCCCCCAGGTGAGACCCGCTCCAAACGCGACCAGTTCCACCAGATCTCCGCGCTGAATTCTTCCTTCTTTTTGCGCTTCGTCCAAAGCCACGATCGTGGTGGCTGCGGACATGTTTCCGTACTTTTGCACGTTCACGAAAACTTTTTCCGGACCCAGGTTCAGCCTTTTAGCAACCGAATCAATGATGCGCAGATTCGCCTGGTGCGGAATGATGAGTTTGAGGTCGCTGCATTGGATGCCGGCCATCTCGGCGGCCTTTTCGGAGGCTTTCACCATCTTGGTCACAGCCAGCTTGTACACTTCCGGTCCGTTCATCCGTATGGAACAAAGATTTTTCTCCAAGACTTCCGGGCTTGCGGGAAGACGGGATCCGCCTGCCGGCACTTTTAGAATTTCCGCCTCGTTTCCGTCCGCTCCCAAAAACACGGAAAGAATTCCGGATCCGTCCTGCGAAGACTGAATCACGGCCGCGCCGGCGCCATCGCCAAACAAAACGCAAGTCGCGCGATCTTTCCAGTTGGTGATTTTGGAGAGCGTGTCTACCCCAATGACCAGGACAGTTTTGAAGGTTCCGGATTCAATGAACCCTTTCGCGGTGGCTAATCCGTAGATAAATCCGGAACAGGCTGCGGAAATGTCCATTGCGGCCGAGTTTTTCGCCCCTAGGGCAGACTGCACCAAACAGCTCACGGACGGAAAAAACATGTCCGGAGTGCAGGTGCTGGTGAAGATCGCCTCGATTTGGTCCGGTTGAACGCGCGCATTTTCCAGAGCGATCTTTGCCGCCGCAATCGCCAGGTCGGAAGTGGCCTCGGACGGTTCCGCAATGCGCCTTTCTTGAATTCCGGTGCGAGTGCGGATCCATTCGTCCGAAGTTTCCACAATCTTTTCCAAGTCCGCGTTCGTTAATATCTTTTGAGGCAGGGACTTGCCCGTTCCCAGGATTTTCGCTCGTATTCGGTTCATGATTGACAAGAGGTGGTCTGAACCTGTTCCTGCGTCTCTTTTTTGGGCAGATTCTGAATGGCGGAGACGATTCCCTCATTCACTTTTTTGGACGCGAACTGTTCTGCGACCCGGATGGCGTTTTTAATCGCTTTTGCGTTGGACTTTCCGTGCGCAATGATGCAGACTCCTTTGACTCCCAGGAGCGGCGCTCCCCCATACTCCGCGTAGTCCACTCTTTTACGGAACCGTTTGAACGCGGGACGAATGAAAAAGTATCCGATTTTCGCCAGAACGCTGGAACTGATTTCAAATTTAATCATTTTCCCGATTGCGTCCGCGGTGCCCTCCATTGTTTTTAGAACTACGTTTCCCACAAAACCGTCGCAGACGACCACGTCCGCCCTACCTTTAGGAACGTCGCGTCCTTCCACGTTGCCAATGAATTGGATTTGCGGAGCGGAAGCCAGCAGGGGAAACGTTTCTTTTGTCAGGTGGTTTCCCTTTTCTTTTTCTTCCCCGATCGAAAGCAGACCCACTTTAGGGTTTTGAATGTCCAATATCTTTTCCGCGACGAGCTTGGCCATGATAGAAAATTGAAGCAGAAATTCCGGTTTACAGTCCGCGTTCGCTCCCGCATCCGCCACGACGCAATGACCTCGTTGCGTGGGGAGCAACGTGGCGATCGCCGGCCTGTGGATGCCCGGCAACCGTCCCAGATAACGCAAAGCCGAAGTCATGACCGCTCCCGAATTTCCGGCGGACACCAAAGCGTCCACTTTTCCCTGAGCCAGAAGTTTGGTCGCGACCACAATGCTCGCGTCCTGTTTGACTTTGCTGGCGCGGGAAGGCGATTCATGCATCTCAATCACTTCCGCCGCGTGATGGATAGAGATCGAAAGGCCTTGAACGGAGTATTTTTTTAACTCGCTGGAAATCTTGTCCTGATGTCCCACCAGAATCAGGGCATGATTGTTTTCCCTGGCGTAATCAACCGCCCCCTCTATAATTTTCTGGGGAGCATAATCACCCCCCATCGCATCAATCGCGATATTCATCTTGAAGGGTCCTTAATTTTATCCCTGTCCTTGTCCTTCTTCTTTTTTCTTTTTGACTTTTCTGGGAAGGATCAGTTCTCCGTTATAAAATCCGCATTCAGGGCAGATGTGGTGAGAAAGGCTTGGGGCGCCGCAATGGGAACACTTGGAAATGTCCGTCGCTTCCAACCGCCAGTTAGCGGATCGTCTCATGTCCCGTCTCATGCGGGTATGTTTCTTTTTAGGATTGGCCATTTGAGTCGTTCTCCTTACTTTTTAGTTCTGAAATATTGAACAGGGTCGCAATCTCCCTTGCCGAGGAGTTGGGTGAGTCGGAAGCGTGCACCAGATTGCGGCGGTTGTCTGTCCCATACAGTTTTCTTAAAGTGTTTTCCTCCGCCTCTTTAGAGTTGGTCGCTCCCACAATTTTCCGTACTTTCCCAACGACGTCCTCGCCTTCCCAGACCGAGGCGATGAAACAGCCCGAGAGCATGAATTCCAGGAGTCCCGGGTAAAACGGTTTGCCGGCATGTTCCGCGTAAAAAGATTCCAGAAGAGGCCGGGAGGGCGGAACCAGCTTGAGACCGATCAAATGAAATCCCTCCTTTTCAAAACGATTTAGGACGGTCCCAACCAGATTTTTTTCAATGCCGTCCGGTTTAATGAGAACGCAGGTTCGTTGTTTCATGTCAAGGGTTTAAGAAATGGAGATCGTTTTATGAAGTGGGAGGGGTGGAATCACCCTCCGCTTTTGCCGCTATCCGAATCCGGGGAGATGGAGGAGGGTTCCTTTTCTGTCTGTGGCCAGACTGATTTTTCATCCGCGGTCTGAGGCGTCAGCTCTCTGTAATAAACAGTGGAAAGATGGGAAATTTCGCTGATAAAACTTTTTGCCCGCCGGATGTTGCGCACTCCCGAGGTCAAAACGCAGATGATATAGTCGTTAGAGGGCGTAAAGACAACGCCGACGTCATGGCAGGTATTTCTGAGCAGGCCCGTTTTATGTCCGATCTCCCATGGGGGCGGAATCGCGACGGAAAGACGGTCATTGATTTTCTGCTTTTTCAAAATATTCAGCATCTCGTCGGCATGGACGACCTTTTTCCGGTAGATCATTTCCAGGAGATAGCCCATTTCTTTTGGAGTCGTGTAGTTCTCAATTCCCTGATCGCGTTTTCTCAAATCCATGATCTTGCGCGCGAAATTTGTTTCTTTCAGTCCCAATTGGGCAAATTGCGCATTGTAATAATTGAGTCCGAGAGTTTGGGTGAGCATGTTGGTTGCTGTGTTATCCGATTCTGTGATCATTCTTTCAATCAGGTCGCGGACGGTATGTTTCGTTCCTACCCGTTCGTGTTTTAAGGCGCCCGACCCGCGCGATTTTTCATTTTTTTGGATTGCCAGTTCCTCTTCCATGGAAATTTTTCCTTCCGCTTGAGCTTTGTAAAGCACCATCATGATTGGAATTTTAATCAGGCTGGCGCTTGGAAAATCCTGATCCGCGTTGCATTCAATTGTCCATCCTCTCCGCATGTCTTTGATGAAAACGCCGGGCTGTCCGGGGAAATGGTGAACCTGATATTGAACCTTTTTTCCCAGCCATTGCCAGCGCGCGTCTCCTTCGCCGCCATGAATTTGAATCTTGGAGGGTTTGGTTTCTCCGTTCTGCGCTAGAAAGAAGAAAAGAAAAACATGGAGGACAACGGCTGGCCTGAATCTCATTTGGCGCTGACAGCCACCTTCATCTCGCGGATAATCGCATCCCCCATTTCCCGCGTGCCAACCGCCGTAGGATCGTTGGGAAACGGTTTCATGTCGTAGGTCACGTCTTTACCCTTGGCAAATACGGTTTGGATTGCCTCTTCCAACTTTTGGGCTGCTTCGAACTCTTTGAGATAATCCAACATCAGTTTAGCCGAAAGCAGGCAGGCGGAAGGGTTCACTTTATTGAGACCGGTATATTTAGGGGCAGAACCGTGAATCGCTTCGAATAGAGCGATCTCATCCCCAAAGTTGGCGCCCGGCGCGACTCCCAGACCTCCCACAAGACCGGCGCAGAGATCCGAGAGGATGTCTCCGTAAAGGTTGGGCAGAACCATGACGTCATAGAGTTCTGGTTTCTGAACCAACTGCATGCACATGTTGTCTATCAAACGTTCCTCGTACTCGATTTTTCCTTTATATTCTTTGGCTACTTCCCGCGCCGCATCAAAGAAGAGTCCGTCCGTGCATTTCATGATGTTGGCTTTCGTCACGGCCGTGACTTTTTTTCTATGATTTTTAAGAGCGTAATCAAACGCGAAGCGCGCAATCCGGGCCGAGCCTGTTTTGGAGATGGGTTTGATGGAAATGGCCGAATCTTTCCGGATTTTGTTCCCGGAGAGTTGGATGACCTGGTTTGCTTCGGGAGCGCCGCTGGACCACTCGATACCGGCATACAAATCTTCGGTATTTTCCCGAACAATGATCAGGTCAATATTTTGGAATCTGGATCGCACGCCCGCGTACGATTTGCAGGGCCGGAAACACACATAGAGATCCAACTCTTTACGCAGAGCGACGTTAACCGAACGAAATCCCGTGCCGATAGGGGTTGTGATCGGTCCTTTGATGGCCACCTTATTTTTGCGGATAGATTGAAGAACTTGTTCCGGCAGAGGGGTGCCGTATTTAGAGAGGACGTCCGATCCCGCTTCCGCGATCTCCCAATCGATCTGAGCGCCGGTAGCGTCCACCACCTTTCGGACGACATCCATGATTTCTGGTCCGGTGCCGTCGCCCGGAATGAGTGTTACGCGATGAGTCACGAGAATGGCCTCCTTACGTCTGAAAAAATGAGAAATAAGACTCTAGATGTTAACAACTCCACACCCATTTGTCAAATCCTCCATTTTTGATATATTAACCCAACCGTTTAGCGCAGGGTTGTCATTTCTTGTCCTATCGTCATTCCCGCGAAAGCGGGAATCTAGTCGGCGGAAAATCAGTTCTGGATTCCCGCTTTCGCGGGAATGACGGCCTTGTGCTAAACGGTTATTAACTGAGGTATTCAATGCGGTATTTAATCGTTCTTCTTCTTTTTTCTGTGGGGCTGCTTTTCTGGCATGCGTGGGCAAAGTCTCCTACCTACGATGAGGTGAGTCACATCCAGTGCGGTTATTACCACTGGCAACATCACGATTTTGAGCGTGGTTTAGAGCACACTCCCCTCGTTCGTCTTTGGGCGGCTCTGCCTTTGAATTTTATTTCTCTCCAGGATCCGGAGGTTTCTTCCCCCCTATTTTTGGATAGGACCCGTACCCGGGAGATTCTATATGGGATCTTCCTGGTTTTTAAAAACGTTCGCGTCCGCGCAGAGACGATCATGATCATAAGCCGGGGTATGATGATCCTGTTGACCCTTTCCCTCTTTCTTTTGGTTGGGCGGTGGTCGGAAAAATTGTATGGGCGCGGGAGCGGTTTGCTCTCTTTAGGATTGATCGCCACAATGCCGGCGTTCCTGGCGCACGGCTCTCTCGTGACCACGGACGTCGGCGGGGTCCTCGCCGCTCTCTGTTTTCTCTATCTGTTGAGTCAGGTTTTGGAGACTCCTTCCCGCCGAAATGTCTGGTTTTGCGGAATTCTTTTGGGGATCGCGCAAGCCAGCAAACTGTCCAATCTCATGCTGTACCCCATTCTTTTAATTTCCTTACTTTTTCTATTGAATAGCGATCTAAAATTTAGGTTTCGTGCCTTTCTGTGTTTGAAGACCGTTCTGATCTCCCTGCTGATCTTAAACCTTTCTTATGGATTTCAGAACTTTTTGCCGCCCCATTTCATTCATCCGGAGGAACTGTCAACCTATGGGTGGCCAACCTGGATACAGTTCTTATATCGTTGGACGCCTCTACCCGATTTTTATCTTAAGAGCGTTGGTTTTATGTTCTACCACGTGAATCAAGGATTTCAGACATTTTTCTTAGGAAAAATTTATACGGAGGGCCAGTGGTTTTATTTCCCTCTCTTGTTTCTCTTCAAAACCCCGATCGCGTCTCTTTTACTCTTAGCGATACTCCCCTATTCATTTTTCAAGATCGCGGTTCGCAAAGAGGAATGGTTTCTCATTCTCTGCGGTCTCTTTGTTCTGGCGGTTTCGGCCCGGGCCAAACTCAATCTCGGCATCCGCCACTTTTTGCTTTTCTATCCCCTATGTTTGATTTTGGCGGGGCGGGTACTGATTCTTTTTAAGGGCAACCGCATTCGCAATCTCATTCTGGGTGGACTGATTGTACTGCAATCTCTGGAAGTTTTGTTGGCGGCGCCGCATTTCTTAGGGTTCATCCATTTTGCCGCGGGCGGCCCCAAAAACGCCATTCAGATAGCCGCAGACGGCGATTTAGGACAAGATCTCAATTTGCTCGGCCAATACTTAAAGCAGAACCCTTCGGAAGTGGTACTCTCTTATTTTGGAACGGCTCTGCCGGACTATTATGGGATCCAAGCCCAAGAACTTTTGCCTACCGGCGCCCATATCCATACCGATCACATCAACTCTCCGCATCCATCCAAAGAAGTTTTAGCGATCAGCCTGACCCACCTTCAAGGACTGATGGTAGGCCGTGAAACTTTCGATTGGTTGAGGCGGAAAAAGCCTGTCGCGGTGCTAGGGCACTCGATTTATGTTTATGATATCAGCGAGGATGCCGAATCCCACCAAAGGTTATCCCAAATCTACCGCGCCCGCGGCGAAACTGGAAAAGCGAATCGCCACCTGAACCGCTTCTCTGCACTCATCTCTGTAAGGAAATAAGGGCAATGAACATGAATCGCATCACTCGTAAGTGTTTAGCACGAGGCCGTCATTCCCGCGAAAGCGGGAATCTAATCGGCGGAAAATCCGTTCTGGATTCCCGCTTTCGCGGGAATGACGACCGGCCGTGAGTTTTTCAACAAACTCATTGAGCCAGCGTAGCGTAGAGGTTTTCTTGGTCGCGGACCATCTGGTGGATGTCGAAGGAGGAGTCTATGGATTGGGATGCGTTTTCAGATAATGTTTTTCTGAGAGTTTCGTTCTTTAGAACTTGCACAATCTTTTCCCCCATGGAGTCCAGAGTTCCGGGCGGGAAGAGGAATCCGTTTTTACCGTCTTGAATCAGTTCTTTTAGGCCGTCCACTGCGAAGGCAATGACAGGTTTTCCTACGATCAGGGCTTCCACAGCCGCTCTGGGCAGTCCTTCCCAAAGAGAAGTGAGCGCAAATAAATCAGAGATTGCAAGCAGTTCGGGGATATCTCTTCTCCATCCCAGAATTTTCACAGAGTCATTCAGTTGGAGAGATTGGATAAGACTCTCGGTTTCCACTCTCAAATCACCGTCCCCCACCATTAAAAATCGGCATTCCGGCATCTTTTTTCTCACAAGGACAGCCAAACGCACAAATGAGAGAGGATCCTTCTGGATCTTGAAAGGGGCTACGTTCAGAATGATTTTGGAATCCGAACTGAGATTTAGACTTTTTCTTAATTGAGCGGGATTGCAGGCAGAATTATTAGAGAGAATCTTTTGAATATCCACGCCGCTGCGAATGAGACAGTATTGATCTCTCCTTCCTATTTCCAGTTGCAGTCCCGTCTCTATATTTTCTTTCGTGACGGCGATCAGTTTTTCGGATATTTTTGCCATCCATTTTTCTAAAAATATGAATAGATTTCGAACAAAAAGTTTTTGGTAAGGATTAAAACCAAACCCATGGATGGAATGTAAGATATGAGGCGCCCCAGCCCAATAGGCGGCAATGCGTCCCAAAATACCGGCTTTGGAGGAGTGGGTATGCACAATCTCCGGTTTTTCCGCGCTCAAAATTTTCTTTATTTGAAAGAGAGCAACCAAATCTTTAATGGGGTGTATCGGGCGGACTAAATTTTCTAAAAAGTAGAGCGTCAGATTGGGAATTTTCTTTGCTTCCTCATCCAGAAACGCGCCCTGACCGCAGATCAGGATGACTTCGTACTTCTCGCGGTTTAAGTTTGCTACGGTGAACAAAGTGTTCTGTTGCGCGCCGCCCAACTCCAGCAACGTCACGATATGCGCCACCTTTATTTTTCTCATACCGGAAGATGATACAAAATTCCAGTTGGAAATGGCGATGGCAAGAGATACAATGGTGCGCATGCCGATTCTCTTCATTTGTAGTCAGGAGAGCGATTACCTTCAGGATCTGACTTATGCTGGACTCTCGGAGATTTTACCGGAAGGTTCTGTGATTGAGTACCCTCACCACTGGCAATTCCATAAGCAGAGAAAATTTTTCTGGAGCAGAAGGTTGGAGTACCCAAGAAATCTGGGTCTGATTTCTAGGGAGGGTTCATCGCCTTCTTGTAACCATTCCTCATTAGAAAAAATTCACCAATCTCTCAAGAAGAATGAGTTTCAATTGGTGGTGTTAGGGTCTTGTAAGCCCGACGCTCTTTTAACGCTCAACAGCCTGCTGGAAACGATTCAAGCGCCATGGATATTTGTGGATGGAGGGGACCGGAAAGAGATCGGAGGCGATTTTGAACGATTAGGCGGAAAAGAGAGTTTGACTTTATTCCAGTCCATCTGCCGCAACCAGAAGCCCGCGCTTATATTTAAGCGGGAACTTCCCCTCCAATCATCTCAGGAGGATATTTTCCTCCTTTTTCCCCTCCCATTTTCTCTTCAAGTTTCAAGAGTCTCTGTTCTTCCACCCAATGACCACAAGAAATATCAAGTCCTCTTTTGGGCCGTGGAATCTTCCCAAACCAGAAAAACGGCGTTTCGGTTACTGAAAGGATGTTACGATTGCGATCAGAATGGTTCCATCTCCGGCCAGAAGTTCAGAAAATATAGTCTGAAAGGAGAGGATTATTTTGAGGCCTTAAACCAGTCCCAAATCGCATTAAGTCTGGGCGGCGAAGGATTTGACACATTGCGATATTGGGAAATACCCGCTTCCGGAACTCTATTGTTAAGTGAATCTCCCAGAATTCAGATTCCCAACAATTTCGTCTCCGGCCAAAATGCCGTCTTTTGCAAAAACGATCTCTCCGACCTCACCGCTCTTATAGACTATTATATTACCCACAAAAACGAAGCGTCTGAAATCGCCAGAGAAGGACAAAAACACCTCTTACAATACCACACCCATATCCATCGAGCAGAGTCTATTCGGGACATCCTAAGCAGTCAGTTGGACATTCGTATCTCTTAGCCCGAATCTTCCAGTTGGTTGTGTAAACCGATTGAAAGATTCGGGCGAATCCGTATCATACGGTAGGCTGGGAGGTATCCTTTTCACTCTTGTCGAGCCGCTTACGAGGAAAAACTTTTTTCTTTCATCTTCCTTTGGCTCCAGTTGTTTGAGCCCCGCCGGCACGGCGGGGCGAGTTTGGAGCCCTAGAAAAAAGTTTTTCCGAGTGGCTCGTCAAGAGTGAAAAGGATACCTCCCAGCCTACACTAGAGCAGAAGAGTTTGAATTTTTTCTGCGGTTTTCTTGCCGTCTAAGATAGCTTCCTCCATGAAAGAATACTTCCACTCGCCGTAACGGCCGATGGAAAATATATTATTCTCTTTGAAGAAGTTAAAGATCGGTTCCATGATTTCTTTGCGGTCCAGGGTATAGATTACGTAGGCGTAGCGGATAGGGATGATGTTGGTTACCAGAATCTCATCTGACTTTTTCAAGAGTCCGCACTTTTCCAGGTCTTTGCGAATGTGTTTTAGGAGAGCGGGATCGCGCGGATCCACTTTTTTGTCCCCGGGATGGGAAATCTCCACATACATGGAGGAACATCCTTTAGGCGTTGCGTGCGGCGTAAAATTCATCGGAAACCCTACGCGGTAGAAGACAAATTTTTTCTCCGGATAATAGATCCAGCTCTTGTCCGAAATGTTAGGCCTGTTCACTCCCAGATTAAAGCAGAGAACGGAATTCCATTTGAGTCGCGGGATCAGGTTTTTGATTCTTTGGGGAATATCAGAAATTCTTTTGAGCAATTCTACCATGGGCAGGCTGGAAACAAGGAAATCGTACGGCAGCCAGTTTCCATCCGAAAGTTTTACCTTCTTTTCTTTGAGGCAGACTTCCTCTAAGCTAGTGTTCAATTGTAGATGCAATCCTTTGGCCAGAGCTTCCGGCAAAACCTGGATTCCCCCCTTTTGAGGATACAAGAAGGTCACGTTGTAGCCAAACGACTTGGAAAAATCTTCCTGAGAACCTCTCAGGACTTCCTCCAGTTTGGGTTGAGGCACAAACATCCCGCACCACTGGGCGGTCATTTGGTCCAATGAGACTTGCCAGAGTTTTTCGTTATAAGACTTCATGAAATGGTTGTGAATTCCTCTGCCGAACGTCCGCAAACTCCAAAGAGAAAAAGGCAGGCTTGTCTCCCTGGTTTTGTCCTCCGCGTATTTCTGAACGGCTTCCTTAAATCCTTGTACGCATTCGGATTTCACCTTGTCCGGCAAGCGGTACGTGTTGACTTGGAACGGGTAGGGAGTCAGAACTCCATGCGAATAGACGGCTGCTTTTCTCTCGCAGGCATAGAGATTGTTTTTTAGAAGTTCTTGAATAAGAGATTTGGTATAGGGATCGTGAAGATGAAGCAGGTGTCCTGTGAAATCGAACGTAAAACCGCTAACCGACACGCTCCTGGCTGTGCCGCCCACATCGCCATTTTTTTCGATAAGAGTACACCGGATGCGGGGA
>JACPSV010000159.1 GCA_016193115.1 Elusimicrobiota bacterium | reverse complement strand
GTAATGGACATTAGAATCGCAGAGATTCCCTACTTGAATTGCGCCCCTTTCTATTGGAACAAGGATGTTCCTGGAAATATTCGGATCGAATGGATTTCTAATTCTCCGAAAGAGTTAGGTCGTTTGGCAAGGCAGGGGAAGATTGATGCGGGTCCGATTTCGTTAGTGGACTCGTTCCAGTTGGAAGATCGTTTTGAGCCTCTGGGCAATTTTGGAATAGCCGTCAAAAATTCTGCCAAGAGTGTTCTTCTATTCTCCAAGAAGCCGATCCCTTCTTTAGGGGGGGGTGTAATTGGACTGCCTCCACAATCCGTGACATCCATCAAACTACTCCAACTCATTTTAGAATTGAAGTATGGCATCCAAGCGCGATACCATGAGGGTTTTCATCGTTCAGATGACGCCCAACTTAGAATCGGAGATGAAGCTTTACAAATGGCTGCCAGAAACGGAAAGTCCCTTGTAGTTGATTTGGGAGAAGAATGGATCCAGTGGCAGAATCTGCCTTTTGTCTTTGCGCGCTGGGTGGTACGTCGCAGCATCGAAACAGAATCTAAAAAGACATTATCGCTCTGGCTGCAAAGAAACCTGGAATCGAGCGGAAAGAAATACGAAAAAGCGATCGGCTGGTACAGGAAGGAAAAAAAATCAAAAGCCCCAAATGCCGAAGAATACTTGAAAGATTTTAATTACGTTTTAGGCAAAAAAGAGAAAAAAGCAATCGCCGTATTTGGACAGTTACTACCAAGACTTCAGAAAATCTAGGGCGCCTTCGGTGATGGTTTGGGCGAGAGAACGTTGGAAATCTTCGCTGGAAAGAAGTTCCTCTTCTTCGGGGTGGATTAGGTAGGCGGATTCTGTGAGGATGGCGGGCATCTGGGGGATGCGGCAGACGGCCAGGTTGCCGTAGTAGAGGCCGTCGTCAGACAGAGGGATTCTCTGCTTATAAGCTGCGTGCACGGAGCGGGCAAAATCAAAACTAAACGGGTGGAAATAGAAAACGCTGAACCCATGTCTTTCAAAGGGGTTGGCTCCATCCGGTAAGGCGTTGGCATGGATAGAGATGTAGAGATCCGCGCGTTCTGTCTTCGCTCTGCGGGCGCGTTCCTGCAATGAAACCAACTCATTTTTCCTTCGTGTTAAAATTACTTTAGATCCCATACTTTCCAGACTCTCTTTAAGCCGTAGAGCAATCGCGTAGTTGATTTCCCCTTCCAAAATTCCTTGCGGACTGATGGCGCCGTCTCCCATCTCCAAAGAGTGTCCGGGATCCACAACCACTTTCAGTTGCGAGAGCGGATTCTGGCGATTTTGTATGGGAGGAGGTGAGAAAATAAGTTCCAGGACGAACCGGTCGTCCTCATAGCGGGCTTCGTATCCCCACAATTTTTCTTTGAGATCACAGAGAATCTCCACAGTTTCTTCGTTGGCCTGAATCCATTGGATGGTGCCCACAGTTTTTAAACTCAAATCATCTTCATACCGGATTCTGTCCAAGTTGGAGAGAGTCTTAAAGAACAGAACAGAGACCGTTTTGAGATCGTTGGAGACATGCACGCGGTATGGCACTTTTCCGGAAAGGGCACAGCGCAGGAGGGTGCGCCGTTTTAGACCTTTGGCTTTGACTGATTCCAGGACGGCGCGCAATTCCGAAACCGGTTCACGGATTTTTTTAACGTTTTTTAAGTCCGTCCATCCCGAGATTGCGGACGATAGATGGAACCTCAATTCCTTCCCAATCTGGCCGTTCTGTTTCAGTTTCACACCTTTGGGTAAAAAGAGATCGTACCCCATCTGTTCGGAACCCGCGCCGGGTCCCGTGCGCAGAACCGTCTCTTCTGCCTGCGTTTCATACCAAACGAAATCTTCTGGTTTCAAGATTTCAAAATAACCGGGACTGAATGCCTGGACTTTCTTCCCTATAGAATTGGTAAGCCTGAAGACGACAGAGCCGCCGGTCTCGGGAGTATAATTTTGTTCCTCCGGAGGAGGAATCGTCAAAAAAGATTCGTAAACGCCGGAAGAAGAAGAGTTTTCAAACATCGGTCTCCAACGATTCTTCCATTCTTTGCTCTTCCAGTTCTTGAGACGGTACTCCGCCCTACATTGGGGCGTGCCTTTGAACCGGAGCAGAATCGGTTCTTGGGGAAGAGCTTTGATGTCCAAAGCAGGCTGGATAGAATCTAAAACGATTTGGAGAGGTTCCAAAGGTAACGCGATTTCAGGCGAG
>JACPSV010000158.1 GCA_016193115.1 Elusimicrobiota bacterium | reverse complement strand
TGCCGATGTTCGGGCTGGCAATCGTGGCAGTACTGCCGTTAGACGCAAACCCAGGCATGCCGTATATGGATGGAGTGCTAAACTGTACGCCCGGCCCCTGCACCCTGAGAGCGATGTTCGCAAAGTCCGTGCTAGGATAGATGCCAAAATTAGCGGTGATTCTTCCGGTGTATCGCTTGAGCGTGATGTTGAGGTTCCCGACGCCGCCACTCACGAGCACGTTTTTGGGTCCGGGAGGATCTGTCTCAAAACCATCCAGGAACGTGTGTACCTGATAGAGTCCATCTTCCAGACCGGAGAGGCGGTACGTGCTGCTGGCCACCGCGTTGTCTCCAAACTGTTGGGGCAGTTGGATTTGGGCGTAAGCATAACTGTAGTTGATGGGGCTAAAAGCGTTCACGGACAATGTAAAAGAGCCACCGCTTATATTAGAAAGTTGGGAAGTGTCACCCTCGACCCGAATGGTTCCTGCGATACCGTTCGCAACAGAGGTGCTGAAGGCTAAACGGAGAGCATCTTGTAGTATGGCGCTTCCATCAAAAATTTCTCCGGAAAGTATTGAACCAATGCCCGTACTTGTGACTAAAATATTGTTCAATGAGACGCTGCCGATTCCGAACGCCCGCGCTTTGATCGTGTAGGTTCCCGTATCCATGTCCAATACGAACGATCCCGTGGTTCTGCCTTCCCTGAAATCGTTGATCCCGGATATGAAGGCTCCTCCAAAAGTTGTTGGGAACCTGGAACCCGATTTAATTCCTTCCACGGAGACCCAGGTTCCAAACTGTTGCGTGGAGGGTAGAACGACGTACCCAAAGACCTGCGGCTTTTTGGAGAAAGTAAAAAGAACGTCCGTGGTTCCGGTGGTCACATTGACGACGGTTTCCGTGGAACCAAACCCTCTCAGCTCAGCCCGGATCGTGTAGGCCGTGTTGGCCGGGACGCTGACCGTCGTCCAACTGCTGGGAAGACCCGTGAAGGAGTATCCACTGTCCGATTCGCTGGATCCGGAAGGAAAACGCAGGGAACGGAACCCTACGGGGGAACCGTTCGCGTTGTTGGCGACGTTTGCAAAACCCCACTGGTCAAAGCTGCTTTGCACCGCACTTTGTGGAATAAACGCATGGATACGGATTTCCGTCGGCTGGCTAAACGTGACTGTACTGATTGATGCAGGCGGGTTCCCAGCGCTTCGACCGGAGAGAGTCCCGGAAAATTCCACGTTGGTGTTGGGATCAAAATAGTTGACGGAAACAGTATATTCCGATCCGCCTTTGAGACCCCAGATTTGGGCTCTGCCGTTAGCGCCGGTTCTTTTAGTGCGCGAGACATATCCTCTTCCGCTTTGACCGTTTACGGTCACATAAGCGTTTTCAATGCCAATAGAGGATCCGGTCGTGCTGGTGACAAAGACGTCCAGGTAATGGGATTGGACTCCCATGGAAGTGGTCGAAACAATGGCGCCTCCGGCGTCTTCCACGCGCACGATGTAACGGGGAGTCGTGAACGGGTTGGTGGAGCTCGGCACGATGTCTCCCATAAAATCGGAACCGTACCATGTCAGTCCTTGAGGATATCCCGATCCGAAAAAGTCAAAAAGAACGTTGATTGTGGAAGCGCGAAGAACATTTTCCGAAAGTTGCGATGTCTGGGAAAGGATGGGGTCGGTGCCTATGCGGACTCGCCAGAAAACGTCGGGATTGGTGGGTTGAAAAGTGATCGTTGCGAGGTCGTTGGTTCCGTCGTTGTCCGGAGTGATTGTGGAGGGCGTCACAGTCAGGGAATTGAAAGCGATCGTGGTTGAGATCACCTTGA
>JACPSV010000161.1 GCA_016193115.1 Elusimicrobiota bacterium | reverse complement strand
CAAATAGATTTTAGTGGAGAGTGAAATGGAACTTTTCTGTTCGCTGGATAGGGAGTTCATAATAAATAAAATATGGGAAACAAAATCACCCAGACCAGATCCACGAAGTGCCAGTAGAGTCCGGCGTACTCGACCCGGTCGCAGTGGTCCGCGGAGTATCGCCCTTTTATGGCTTGGATCAGGATATAGAGATTGAATGCGATGCCGCCAATGACGTGCAGGCCATGCAGCCCCGTCAGAGTAAAGTAAAAAGAGCCGAAAAGGCTGCTGCTGATCGTAATCCCTTCAGACCATTTGTGTGGGTATTCGTAGGACTTGATCGCGAGGAAACAAAAACCCAGGAAAATCGTCCAAGTTAAGAACTGGATGAGTCCTTTTCGGTTCCCTTTTTGGATTGCGTCCAGAGCCAAAACCATCGTGACGGAACTTGTGATTAGGACAAACGTGTTGAGGGTGGCTAATGGTACGCCCAGAAGTTCGCGCGCCGGGATTGGGAAGAAGTCGCTCCCAGTTCTCAATACGACATAAGAGCTAATAAACCCGCCGAAGAGCATGACCTCAGATGCCAGAAAAACCCAAATCCCCAACTTGCCGTTTGGGATTCCCGTCACTGTCTCGTTGGAAAGCGCGTGTTCGGTTTCGGTCATGGTACGTTCTGGGGAATGTAGTCGGTAGAATGTCCCGGGACACTGTACTCGTACGGGCCGCGATAGACCGTAGGCGCGCTCTCGAAGTTTTTGTGAGGAAGAGGGGGAGATGGGCACGCCCATTCCAGAGTTGTGGCATGCCACGGGTTCTCTTCGGTTTTTTCGCCTTTGAATATGCTTCTAAAAAAGTTCACGATGAATGGGATTTGAAAAATCAAAAGTCCCAGGGCGCAGTAAGACATGAAAACGTTGGTCGGTTGAACCGCCAGGTTGTGAGACTGAACCGTCGGATCGTAAAGTCTTCTTTGCACGCCGGACAAACCTTGTATGAACATCGGGAAAAAAATTCCGTTCATTGTGAGAATCGTGCCCCAGAAATGGACTTTGCCCCAAAATTCGTTCATTTTTCTGCCGAACATCTTAGGAAACCAGTAATAGATTCCACCCATCAGAGCGATCATGGATCCCGTTACCACCACGTAATGAAAATGGCCAATCACGTAGTAGGTGTCGTGCAGGTAGACGTCCGTAGGAGTGAACCCGAGCGGGAGTCCCGTCAATCCTCCGATCCCAAACATGGGAAGAAATGTCAGAGCAAAAAGCATGGGAAGCGTGAACCGGATGGAAGCTCCTTTGAGACTTAAAAGAAAGCAGGTCAATATTGCCACCGAAGGCACGGAAATGATCATCGTGGTGGTCATGAAGAGATAGCTTAGGGAAGTTTTCATGCCGCTCACGAACATGTGGTGCGCCCAAACCATGAAGGAGAGAATCCCGATGAAACAGAAAGAGCCGGCGATCTCTTTGTAACCAAAAATGGGTTTGCGCGTGCCGTTCGCTAATATCTCGGATACGATCCCCATGGCAGGCAAAAGAAGCACGTACACTTCCGGGTGAGCCAGAAACCAAAAAAGGTGTTGCCAGAGAAGAGCGCTGCCGCCTCCCGACCGGTCGAGCGGGGCTCCTCCCACGATCAGGCCTGTGGGAATATAGAAACTGGTGCCGGCGATTCTATCTAAAAGTTGAAGTACCGCGCCCGCTTGAAGCACGGGAAAAGCGAAGAGAAGCAGGAGCGCGGTGATGAACTGCGCCCAGACGAAGAGAGGTAGCCGGGACCATGTGAGTCCGGGCGCCCGTAGGTTCACGGTCGTCACGATGAAATTGATGGAACCCAGAAGAGAAGATGTGATCAGGAACGTCATTGCAATCAGCCAGACTGTCTGGCCTGGGGAAATGATGGACAAAGGCACGTACGATGTCCAGCCCGATTGAGCCGCGCCTCCCGGAAGGAAGAAGCTAAAGAACATCAAAAGTCCGCCGAGAAAATAAACCCAATAAGAAAACATGTTGAGGGTTGGGAACGCCATGTCGCGCGCCCCGATCTGAAGGGGGAGAAAATAGTTTCCGAAAGCTCCCACTCCTAACGGGACAATTCCCAGAAATATCATGATGGTGCCGTGCATCGCTCCCAGAGAATTGTAGGCGGCAGGATGCATGATTCCGCCCACAGCGATGGATTTGGGCAGGAACGATCCTATCCAAGGGATTGGGTTTCCGGGATAGGCGAGCTGCCAGCGCATGAGAAGAACCAGGGAGAATCCGAAAAGAAGAAAACTGAAAGACGTAAACATGTATTGCAGACCAATCACTTTATGGTCTTTGGAAAAAACCCACTTCTGCGCGAAATTTTCGGAATGATTGTTTGGTTCCATTAGGATCCTTTCTTGGTTTGTTTTTGAATCCACTCTTCGAATTCCTGAGGGGATTGGACAATCACGTCTCCTCTCATTCGGTAGTGTCCCGTGCCGCAGAGTTGGGCGCATCCGATCTCAAATTTTCCCGTTGCGGTCGGTTCAAACCACATGGGTATTTTCATTCCAGGAACGATGTCCTGTTTGGTGCGGAATTCCGGCACGAAAAAGCTGTGAACCACATCTTTTGAGCTCATCTCCAGGAGAACCGGCTGTCCCAGAGGTAGGTAGAGTTCGTTGACGGAGAGGATATCGTCTTTACTGTCCGGATCGTTTTCGTCCAGTCCCAGAGGGTTGTTGGAATGCATGAGGGCGCTGTTGGCTTTACCAAATTTGCCGTCCGGTCCCGGGTAATGGAAGAGCCAGGAAAACTGTTCCGCCACTAACCGGACTTGTATGGATTTGCCCGGTTTGGGCAGATCTTCCCGGATGTGAGCCCAGATGGGAATCCCGATCATGAATATCAGCCAGACCTCGAATAGGAGCATGACGACGTCCGGAATGTAGGAAGAGAAAGGCGTATCGTGCGAGTAAACTGCGGCCACACCTTCTTTCCTGCGGTACCGGATCAAACACCAAACAAGGTAGATTCCCCAGAGGAAAAATATCAGGAGCATGACGCCGTGCAGGAGGTTCAGCGACCCGTCAATCCTGTGGGCATAACTTGAAGCCGCCGCCGGCAGTCCCCAGCCGTAGTGTCCGGACGGATTCATGCCATTTTCCCTTTCAGTTTGTATCCGCGGAAACCGAACAAAGTCAGGGTCAGGGAGCTGGCCAGAATCAGCGCGCCCAGCGCGACGTGCAAAGTGACCAGTAGAGTTCTCAGAGAGGCGGAATAAAAAAGGACGCCCGTCATTGGCAGAACGGTCAAAACGCCTAAAGCAATTTGCCCCAGAAGCAGAACCCCTAGAACAACGGCGGGGCCTGCAAAAATTTTTATTTTACCCAAATTCTTGAGCACGAAAATCGAAATTGAAAAACCGAGAAAAGCGATCAGAACAGAATTGGCAACATGCATTTTAAGAAAAGGAAAGCTGGATCCATGACGAAACCCGGCGCCGAGGAAAGTTTGAATCAGAATCAGTCCTGTTTCCAGGGACGCCAATCCGGAGACGGTTTTAAGATAGGAAGGAAATCCAATGGACGGCCATTTTTGTGAACCATAGGGGTCGTCCCAAAAGGGGGAAGTCAAAAGAGCCAGAGTCACGGTGAGACAGAAGAAAATTTGAGCTAGAACGGCATGTGGAATAGAGACCCATCGGGGCAGACCGTAGAGAACAGTCATCCCGCCCAAAAGCGCTTGAAAAAGGACGATTAGGAGAGCCGTCGTTCCTACCCATCGAGCGGCTAAATTTTCCGGAGAGATCCAGATCCAAACGCACAGAACAGCCATCAAGCTCGCGACGGAAGCTGCAATCAAACGGTGCCCGTGCTCAAATAGAACCCCGCCTTCCATGGGTGGAAACCACTGTCCGTAGGAGAGAGGCCAGTCTGGGACAGAGAGTCCGGAACCCGTGGATGTGACCATGGCGCCGGCCAATATCAGGACAAATGTCATGGAGGAAGTGAAAATTGAAAACTGATGAACCCGGGATCGCGCCATTATTTTACCAGGCCTCCTCTTCGGAGACGGGTGGTCTCAGAGAGTATAGGTACTCGACCAGAGCGTCCAGTTCGTCCTCTTTAAGGATTTTTCCCCATGCGGGCATGGTGATCATCGGAGACGGCGATTGCGGGTTCGCGGGAGCGGGGATGGACCCTTTTCTGATACGGTCTTTAAGTTCCTCTTTGGAAAATCCGTCTGCCACCCGAGTCAGTGTGGGGATTGCGCCTCCCACAACGTTGTTGTTAGGATAGCCTCCTTTCCCCGTTACTCCATGACAACCCACGCATCCGACGGAATTGAATATCGTTTCTCCGCGTTTCCTGGGATCTGCCATCAAATCGGACTTGTTCCAGGGCCTTTCTTTGGACTCGTAGAGATCACCTTTCAGAGAGACGAGATAGTCCACCATATCTTTCCGGATAGAATCTTTGAGATAGAAGTTTGGCATGAGAGTGTTCTTCTTCCATTCGGGAGGATTTTTGAGCCATAGATCCAGCCACTCCTTGCTTTTCCTGAATCCGATGGTTGTGAGGTCGGGACCTAACCTCCCGCCTTCGTTTCCGATCCGGTGGCAAGTCGCGCAGCCATAGCCCGCAAAGTACCCTTCTCCCCGACTAACGGAACTGGCGCTTTCGCTTTGGGAAGCGCACCCGGAGAATAGAGTGGCGAAGGACAATGTCAGAAGAAAAAATTGGATTTTGGTCATGAAACTATCGCAGAATTGTATCAAACCAACTTAGGATGAGTCAATTAGGGACAGCGCCCGAATAGGGCGCTGTCCCTATAGTAAAATGACCCAATGGATATGTAAAAATACCTCAGTTATAGAACAATAACCAGCTCTGAGACACAAGAATTATGGCATGTTTTTTGCGGTAAATTGAAATAGTAAGCAAATTCGATTTTCTTAGTTGGGGGAATT
>JACPSV010000160.1 GCA_016193115.1 Elusimicrobiota bacterium | reverse complement strand
TCTTTGAGGCAATCGGTGCTGGAAACTCGATCCTTTGGAGGCTGCGCTTTTGACGGGGACGCCGACCGGGTTCTTTTTTTGGATGAGGAGGGAGAAATCCTGGACGGGGACATCCTTCTTTGGATTGTGGCGCGATTTTTGAAGGAAAAAGGAATGTTACGCAACGATTGCGTGGTCACCACGGTCATGGCGAACCTCGGTTTCTTTAAAGAGATGAAAGCGTTGGGCATTCGCGCGCTTACCACACCGGTAGGAGACCGGTCTGTTTCGGAGGCGATCGAGTCTTCCGGAGCGCGAGTCGGGGGTGAACAGTCCGGCCACATCATATTTGGGGATCACCTTTCCACGGGGGACGGCCTTCTCACCGCTCTAAAAATCTTGAGCATCGTTCTGGAGAAAGGCGAGAAACTTTCTTATTACAGGAAATCTTTTCCCAAATCACCCCAAGTTTTAATGAACCTGAAGGTGTGTGAGAAAGTTCCTTTGTCCGACTGTCCTCTGGTTCAGGAATCTATCTCCACCGCGCAGTCGGAGTTGGGCGAAGAAGGCAGGGTTTTTGTGCGTTATTCCGGCACGGAACCGTTACTGCGCGTGATGGTAGAAGGTTCTTCGCTCTCCCAGATACAAAGAATAGGACAAAACATTTTAGATGCGGCAGAAAGATCCGGGTTGAAATATGAAAAGAAATAAAGTGTTGCTTGGGGTTAACATTGACCACATTGCGCAGGTACGCCAAGCGAGACTGGGGACAGAACCCGACCCTTTGGTCTTTGCCCGTCTGGCTGAGAAATCGGGCGCCGACGGGATCACGGTGCATTTGCGGGAAGACCGGCGCCATATTCAAGATAAGGATGTTCTAAATCTCAGAAAGAGAATACGCGCGCGGCTCAATCTGGAGATGGCCGGAACGGATGCGATGGTTTCCTTTGCTTGTCGGGTTAAACCGGAAGAGGTCTGCCTAGTTCCCGAAAAGAGAGAAGAGTTGACTACCGAAGGAGGGTTAGACGTTCTGCGCAATCGGGAAAAGATTCGCGCGTTCGTTTCCCGATTGAAGAAGTCCGGAATCTGTGTCAGCATTTTTGTGGATCCCCTACAGGGTCAGATTCTAGCTTCCCAAGAGGTGGGAGCAGACTGCGTGGAACTGCACACCGGCGCCTATGCCGGCGCTCAATCGAATTTGCAGAAAAAACTGGAATATCGTAAATTAGTCTTGGCCGGCCAATGCGCATTGAAGGCGGGACTTATCTTAAACGCGGGACACGGACTGGACTATAGAAACGTAGTCCCGGTTTCTCGCATGACGGGGATGCACGAACTCAATATCGGTTACTCCATTGTGGTTCGCGCTCTCACCGTCGGTTTGGAAAAAGCAGTTCAGGAAATGAAATCTCTAATCTAAGAGAGGTAACGCACATGGAATTTATTGATATTTTGAGATCAGCGGTAGAAAAAGGGGCTTCCGACATCCACATTTTGATCGGCAGTCCTCCCATGGTGCGGATTCACGGGGACATACTTCCTCTCAAAGAATTTTCTTCCCTGTCCGCGGAGGAATCCAAACGGCTGATCTATTCCATCCTCTACGACGATCAAAAACAAAAGTTCGAGGAGACTTTTGAGCTGGACTGTTCTTTTGAAATCAAAAATCTAGCCCGGTTTAGAGTCAATGTCCTGAAACAGAAAAACGGGGTGGAATCAGTTTTAAGGATCATCTCTTCCAAGATTCCGCCGCCGGAAGATTTGCGGTTACCGCCCGCGATTACGGACCTAATCCACCTGCCTCGCGGGTTGATTCTGGTCACGGGGCCGACCGGATCGGGAAAATCCACCACCCTCGCTTGCCTGATTGAGCAGATCAACCAACATTACACGCACCACATTTTAACCATCGAAGATCCCATCGAGTTCGTGTACGACTCTGAGATGGCGGTCATTCGGCAGAGAGAGATCGGCCAATCCACGCATTCTTTCCAGGCGGCGTTGCGCAGCGCCTTGCGCCAGGATCCGGACGTCATTCTTGTGGGCGAAATGAGAGATTTGGAGACCATCTCTTTGGCGATTACGGCCGCGGAGACAGGACACCTGTGTTTCGGCACTCTGCATACGACGGACGCGGCTCAAACCATAGACCGCGTCATTGACGTTTTTCCGACGGCTCAGCAGCAGCAGGTGAGGGTACAGCTTTCCACCGTGTTGAAAGCGGTGGTCTGCCAGTCGCTTCTTCCTTGCGCGGGCGATCAAGGGGGACGCATCGCGGCGCGCGAAATTATGATTGTGACTCCCGCCATCTCCAACCTCATTCGGGAAGGGAAAACCCACATGATCCCAAACGCGATTGATACGGGCGCCAAGTTTGGCATGATCTCTCTGGACAAAGCTCTGATTGAGTTGGTGAAGGCGCGGCTGATCACCATGGAGGACGCCTGCGCCAAAGCCAACAACCCGGACATCGTTCGCGCCGGCAAATCAACCTCTGGCGGGGTTTCTTTTACATGAGGGGGACTAAAACATGAGTTTGTTTGAACAATTTTTGCGCAAGGTAGTAGAACTGAACGCGTCCGACTTGCACCTTAAAGTGGGACGGCCGCCGCACATGCGTTTGAAAGGGGACATCGTTCCCATGGACGGTTATTCCGCTTTAACTCAGGAACAGATGTGGAAAGAGGTGCAAGGGATCACATCCAAGTCCCAGCAGGAAAACCTGGAAAAGGAGAAAGAATTGGATTTTTCTTTCCAGATCGAAGGGTTAGCCCGGTTTCGGGGAAATATTTTTCATCAACGGGGCGCTCTCTCTGCGGTTTTCCGGATGATTCCCACAAAAATTCCAACGGCACAGGATTTGGGGTTGCCGCCAGTTCTCTTGGAACTGGTTTCCAGACATCAAGGTCTCCTGCTTGTGACCGGCCCCACGGGCAGCGGCAAGACCACGACCTTGGCTTCTTTGGTCCAGCACGTGAACGAAAACTTATCCAAACATATTATTACGATCGAAGATCCAATTGAGTTTGGATATTCGGACGTCAAGTGTATCATCAACCAAAGGGAAGTCGGTTCGGACACGGCGACGTTTTCGCAGGCTTTGCGACGGGCGCTCCGCCAGGATCCGGACGTCATTCTGATGGGAGAGCTGCGGGACAAGGAAACCATCTCCATAGCCGTGACCGCTGCGGAAACGGGCCATTTGGTTTTGGGGACTCTCCACACCAACGATGCGAAACAGTCGATCAGCAGAATTTTGGACAGTTTCTCCGGAGACGCTCAAAACCAGATTCGGTTACAGCTTGCGACCACGCTGATCTGCGTGGTGTCCCAGCGTTTGATCAAACGGTCGGACGGGAAAGGACGCGTAGCCGCGGTGGAGATTCTCATCAACACACCCAGCGTCAAAAAATTGATTGAGGAAAACAAAATTGGGCAGATCACAAAAGTCATGGAAGAATCCGCCTCGTTTTATAAGATGCAGACATTCAATCAGGCGCTTTTTCAATTGGTTAAAGGCAAGCAGATCTCCCTGGAAGAAGCTCTTTCCATCTCGGAAAATCCAAACGATTTGAAAATTCAACTGCAGACGGAAGGCGTCTCTCTGAGTCCCAATCCGGAAAAAGAGAAACCTCTCCCGCCCGGACTGGCGAATGTCTAATTTTTTTCTAATTCACCTTCCTTGAGTCTTTCCCGAACCCAGTTTAGGAACGTTGCTCTCTTAACCGCCCGTCGTTTGGAGGAGAAGAAAGCGGAAGAGATGATTCTTCTGGATCTGCATCGGTCCCCTTCGGCCGTGGCGGACTATCTTCTGGTTTTGAGCGCCAATTCCCACCCGCACCTCCGAGCTTTGTCAGAGGCGGCGGAAGAGACCATGGAAATGGCTGGACTGAACCCTGTGCATAGGGACGGTAAAGGCAGCGATCATTGGCTGGTCCTGGACTACGGCGGTTTGCTGATCCACATTTTCCACCAAGATTTTCGCAGTTTCTACAATTTAGAACGTTTATGGGAAGACGCCAAAACCATTTCCTTGTCCGATCATAAATCCGTAAAAAAGAAAAGGAAGAAAACGTAAGACAACAAAATGTATTCACTTAGAGAAGAAGTCAAAATTGTCATTGAAGATTCCATCGCTCAATGTTTTAAGACGAGTGTTGTGGGGACTAGCCTTGTGGAACCTCCTCCGGATATTGAGGCAGACCTTTCCACCAATGTCGCCATTCTCCTGTCAAAATTAGATTCCGTGAATCAGGATGTTCAACAAATAGCTAACGCTCTTGCCAATTCAATTCGTCATCATCCCAAGGGAATCATCCGTAAAGTTGAAGTTACGGAGAAAGGTTTTATCAACTTTACTTTAGACGAGAAATGTTTGGCGTCCAATGTCCTTAAAGTGGCAACCGACGGCGAAAATTTTCTAAAAGATCCGCCCAACTCAAAAAATAAAAAAATTCTGGTTGAGTTTGTGTCCGCAAACCCGACCGGCCCTCTGCACATCGGCCATGGCCGGGGCGCCGCTCTGGGAGATTCGCTTGCGCGAATCTACAAGCAGTGCGGTTATTCCGTGGAGAAAGAATACTATGTCAATGACATGGGATTGCAGATGGAGATTTTGGCCCGGTCGGTAGAAGCGCGGCACAAAGAGATGCAGGGGAACCCATCTCCATTCCCGGATGACCACTACAAGGGGGAATATATCCGGGAGATCGCAGGGAAGATGCAGGAACAACATCGTTCCGATTTTCAGATCTACCCCAAAGAATATCTTTTGGGATTAATCCGGGAAGATTTGGAAAAGTTTGGAGTCTCTTTCGATCACTGGTTCAAAGAATCCACGTTGCATCAGAAAGGGAAGGTAGAGGAAACGCTTAAAATATTAGAGTCCCGGAATTGTTTGAAATTGAAAGACGGAGCGCTTTGGTTTTTCGGTCAGGGCTCAGAGGAAGATGATAAAGACGAAGAGAGGGTCCTGCGCCGTTCCGACGGACGCTACACCTACTTTGCTTCGGACATTGCTTATCACCGCGACAAATCAGAGCGGGGTTACTCTCATTGCATAGACATTTGGGGCCACGACCATCACGGTTACGTGGGGAGGGTGAATTCCGCGATGGAGACGTTAGGTCTTCCGTCCGGTTTTTTGAGTATCCTTCTCTATCAACTCGTTTCCCTGAAACGCGGCGGAAAACGGGTGGCGATGTCCACTCGTTCCGGAGAGTTTGTAACTCTGCGGGAAATTATGGATGAGGTAGGAACAGACGCATGCCGGTTCTTCTTTGCCATGCGCGGCCCCAACTCCCAACTAGAATTTGACGTGGACCTAGCCAAGAAACAGAGCAACGAGAATCCAGTTTACTATGTTCAGTATGTGCACGCCCGGATTTCTTCCATATTTCGGGAAGCGTCGGAAAGAAAAATTGCCGTCAATTTTGGAACTGAACCGGACTGGAAAGAACTTCGATTGGAACCGGAAGAACGAAACCTAATGGTAAAACTTCTTTTATTCCCAGACATACTGGAATTTATTTCTAGAGCTACAACCCCGTCTCCGCACCTGATTCCAACCTATCTGATTGATTGCGCCACCCGCTTTCACCGGTTCTACGACAAACATCGAGTGCTCGATGCTCCGGAACAGGCGCGTCAATTCCGTTTCCTTCTACTCAAAGCCACCCAAAACGTCGTTCATCTAGGTCTTTCCCTATTAGGCGTCTCCGCACCCGAAAAAATGTAGGGGACAGCGCCCAAAAAGGGGGACAGCGCCCTATTTTCCTAAGGAAAATAGGGCGCTGTCCCCCTTTTTGGGCGCTGTCCCCTTTCGTATGGGGTGTTCTTCCATGGAACAGGCTAAATCTTCCATTGAAATTGTTCGCAGCTTCTCTATTGTTTCTTCTTCCATTTTTCTTAAATGGCAAAAGATGGGACAATGTTGACCCGAACACTTTCTCCATGGGAAGTAGATGCAAAAAGTTCGGGCATAGCTGCCTTCACAGGCCTCTATCATTTCCAAAAGGGAAATATCCTTTGGTTCTCGGGTTAACGCAACCCCGCCAGTAACTCCTCTTTTAGACGAGAGCAGCCTTTTCTTAACCAAAGGCCGGATAATTTTTGCTAAGAAAGGTTTGGGCACTCTATGCTTCTTGGCCAAGTCTTCTATCGTCATCCAACGGGATTCGGAGGGAAATTCGGACGAATGCCATGCCAATAAGAGCATGGCAGAGAGAGCATATCTTCCGTTGAGAGTCAGTTTTAGGCAACCATCCATAGCATCATTTAGGACAAAAAAGGTACTCTATCACCTTCCATGCAACAACTTTGCCTAAATTGCGATGGACAGTGAGGGTGATTAGGGAGAAAAGAGGAAAACGCGGACACAATGTGGAGCTGAGGGGGGTCGAACCCCCTCAGCTCCACTGTTTTTTAGGACTTGTCTGGTCTTCATTCCTTTCCTTTTTGTAGTTTGTCATAGATCTCCATTTTACCGCAGAAAACCTCTACAAACCCCTGGTGCACTAGCACATTGAACTGGAGCAGAAAGATTTACAAAAATGTTACAGAAAGTTTGAGACGAATTTCTTCTATTCTGTTATGCTTTGGACATGGTTCGATTCTGGATTAGAAGAGGTGGTCGTGACTGGTTGCAACTAACCGCAGGGTGGGTTGCGGCTAGCTTTTTGTTTACGACGGTGAGCGCTCCCTTTGTTCAAGCCAACCTTTGGGAAGAGCGCAAGCAGGCAGTGAAGATGTTGCAAAAGGAGCAAGCGCCACTTCTCGCGCGGCTTCCAGCGCTTGAAACACACTCTCCCCGGAACGTAGAAAATCTACAGAGTTATCTGGAATCTCAACCCTCCCTCTCATCCGTTTTAAGGCCGCGCAATTCCATTCTAAAGATTCATACGAATTTACCCCGATGGATCGCCTCTTTACCTCTCAACTATGCCACGTTAAAGAAAGCTTCTGTTCCTTCCAACTGGAAAGAGGGTGATCCTGTGGTCATCCACATCCAGGACGCCCACTTAAACAAGGACGCCCAATCTAACATAGGGAACGCCATCCAACACTACATTGACCATGGGAAACTAAACTTTGTGGCATTGGAAGGGGCATTTGATCCCCTAGATATCAGCCGGTTCCGAGAATTCCCGGACCAGGACGTCGTCCGCAAGGTGGCGAATTATTTGTTAAAGGCCAATAAGATCTCAGGGGCCGTCCATACTGCGTTTACAAGCGCAAAAGACATTCCTCCTTTCATAGGGGTGGATGACGATAAGCATTACCACGCTAACGTGGAAGCGTACAGAACCTCTTACCCTAAAGTAGAAGAGTACAAGGAGAGTCTGAATCGTCAGATAGTGGAACTGGAGAAAAAGAAATCCAAACTATTCAATCCTGAACTCTTTAAATTTGATAGGGAAGTGCAGTCCTACAGGGACGAGAAAGAGCAGATGGGGAACTATATCCGGAATTTGACAGATCGTCATTTCCATTTCTCTCCTCGTCATTCCGGCGAAAGCCGGAATCCAGGAATAACAACCTTTCTCG
>JACPSV010000237.1 GCA_016193115.1 Elusimicrobiota bacterium | reverse complement strand
GGTCAGAGGGATGGGTTGAATGAGTTGTCCATTTTGGAAAATTTTAAGTTCCAGATCGAACTGTTTAAGCGATTTCATTTTTTCCTGAGTTAAAAGTATCTTGATGGGCGCTTTCTCTCCCACAAAAAATTCTTGTTTGCCCAGCACAATGCGGATTTTCTTTGTGATTTCAGAAGTCGTCAGCCATCGGATCGTTCCTCTCCAGAACTGGATGTAATGCGATTGGAAACCTTGCGTGTGCGCTAGTTTGAGAGCCCACTGCCAGGTTGAAAACAGGGGCATCGCGGCTACGCGTCCTTTACCCCGCTGCCAGCAAACGAGCGCGGGAGTCCCATTTTCCCGTGCAGTCGCAATCAAGCTCGCCGACGTTTTGATCCCGGCGATTTTATGAATTCCGTTTACGGGCGGCATTTTTTTCCAGATATTTTCCGTTTCCGCGTTGGTTTCGCCTAAATTCAGGATGGGATGCTCGATCTCCACAGGTTTCAGGGAAATAGGGTTTTCCTCAATCGTCTCCCGAGCAGGATCGAGAGTGATGGGAAGGATCGTCTCTATCGGGGTTCCCTGGTAACCACCCATCCCGAACGAGTTCTCGCCGCCCACCATCAAAAATCCGCCGCCGGTTTCCTCCACGAAACGACGGATGTTATCCAAATGTTCACGGGAGATACCCAGACGCGAATAGGAAAAATTTTCAAAAATTAATAGATCGAACTGAGGTAACGTTTGCGTGAATATCTCTTGGGTTGGAAACGGGATTAGGGAAAGCTGGTCTTCCGGAACAGGCACGATCGAGTCGGGATTTCTCAAGATCACGAACGAGACCAGCTCGATGGAAGGATCTGTTTTTAAGATCTGTCTCAAAAAGGCATATTCCGGGCTGGGCTGTCCGCAGAGGTAGAGGACGCGCAATTTGCGTCTGCCCACGTCCAACTGAAACTGAAGCGCGTTGTTTTGGTTGGACATCTCTGCCGGTTGAGGCGGAACCTCGATTTTGTAGGTGATTCTTCCGATTCCCTGCGGAACGAACCTAAACTGGACTTCGGTTTCGCCAGAATTCGAAGAGAAGACCGTTTCCTGTTCGGCGATTTCCCGGTAGGATTCCCCCTTTTTTTCGCTTAAAATAACGGGAACCTTTTTGTTTTGGAATCCCCGGTTCCGGATTTCTATGGAGAATGCGGATTCCTGTCCTTTGAAGGCAAAATCGGATCCCCGAAATTGGGTGATCGCAATGTCGTTTAACCCTTTTTCGTTTCCTATCCCAACCGTATAGAGGGGCGCGGGAAAATTTAAGGGAGTTTCGTTTTCCAGAATCGTCGCGTGCTGGGATCCATCAGAAAAAAGGAGAATGGGAACAGCCAGTGGACGATGATCGTGCCGAACCTCTTCCAAAGCGCCCAGAATATTCGAATCTTTGCCTTCCGGACGAGTTTGTAGAAGAGTTTTCAAGTCCGTGAGCGCGGAGTTTGCCGAAAAACTGTAGTACCGGATACGAAACACCTTTTCCAGAGACGGGACAGAAGACTGCAAGAGTTTTTTAACGACGGACAGACGTTCTTCGGGATCCTGGATACCCATGGATCGGGACGTGTCCACCAAGACCGCCAGCGTCGGTTTCTCCTGCGGTTTGGAAAAAGAGGACACGCTGGGCTGTAAAAGGTGCCAGAGAAGTAGAGAGGCGGAAGAAACTCTTAAAAGAAGCGACCACCGGCTAAAACCCCGGTAAAAAAGAATAAATCCGGTGGAAAGAACTAAAATAAAGAGGAGGGTCAGGATGTCAAAACGCAGGGAAAGGGATCCCATGTTACCGCCTCAGTTTTTCCTCAATGAAGGGAAGATGCACGCTGTCGGTTTTGTAACTGCCCGTGAGGGAATAAAAAATCAAGTTGAGTGTCAGCTTTTGGGATTCCCATCTTTGGGATTCTCCGCCCGGCTGGCATTCGTACAAAAAATTGCCCAGAATATCTTTAGCCCACGCGCCTAAAACATCATTTTGGGAATAAATCAGAGCGGTCCTGCCATCTATCTCTAAACCTTCCAAATAGGTGTTCGTCAGTTTTCTTCCGCCGACCGATCTTAAGAGGTAAAAGGACCGGAAGATGGCATGGTCGCGGGAAAGAATTGTCAAAGTCTTTTCCGGAAATATTTTGGCCAACTCTTTTCTAAAAGAATAGTCGAAACTGCCGTTTTTTTCTCCGGCCCGATCCTCCACAAAAAGGAACCCGCCGCCGGAAAGATATTTTTTAAGGTTTTCTCTTTCTTCCGAAGTCCAATGACATTCACCGGAACCGCTATAGATTAAGAACGGGGACTCAAATAAGAGCGGGTCGCTCAAACGGATCAGACGCCTCTCCGACTCCGTTTTCACGCTCGTGGTCTGTTGCAGGAAAGAAAGGATGTCCCGGGAAGCGTAGGGGTAAGGATCCCACTCTTTTAGGTCTCCATTGGTTTTCAGTTGAGCGAAGAAAAAACGGTTGCCGCTGCTGGAGATGGCAATGGAAACAGAAAAAAAGATGTGTAGGGTCACGAGACATACAGTCCGCACTCTCATGGGCGCTTCGATTTGTTTCTGCGGGAAAGCAGGAACATCTCCGTGAAAAGAAAAAAGATGGAGGAAAATAGAAGGCCGCGGCTGAGTTCTTTGCCCCGCAAGGCCGAATCTAGCTCCACAGGATAGAGATGACCGGAATCCGTTTCTACCCATTGAGCATGGGGCAACTTCTCTTTCATCTCTGAGAAGGACATTGGGGCGAGATCGCTCTCGGAATTCTTAGGGGAGAGATTTACGGCGAAATGTTCCGCTGCGGATGGGTTTCCCTTCTTCAGGAGACTATAAATTCCAGGCTCCTCCAGAGGAGAGGAATGGATCTCTCTGTGAACGATCCGGAAAGGGACTTTCTCGCCCGAAGGAGAAAAGATTTCCAGAGAGTCCGGGGCGGGAGGCAGAGGAAAACTTTTGTGGAAAGAGTCGCCGATCGTCCAGATTCTATCCTTTTCTTGCTCGTTTGGAATTGCCAGTCTTCTGAAGAGAGAGCGCAACATGGGCGCGTAAAGGGGTTTGGATGCGAAATTGTTCCAGCTTCTGTCTAGGGAACTCAGCCAGACCGCTACGTGGCCGTCACTGGACAAAACGAGTAGGGGAGTACGATCCTCAAAGAGAAGGTAAGGCACAGATTCTTCTTTTAAGAGAACGCGCAGGGTTCGGTCTACTTTAATTTTGTCCCATTCGTATTCGCCCGGAATCGAAAAAGATTCCTCCATCGGGAGCTTGGGATTGATTTGGAGTTTAAGAGAACCGGTGGGAATTGGGTCTTCCAGAGTCAGAGGCATTTGTTCACTTAAGAGCGCGATCGTTTTTTGGTTGACACGTTCTCCGGCGCTTAAGAAGAACGATTTACCTTTTTTTAGAAAATCCAGAATCTTTTCCGCGGATTCCGGAGCGATTTCTGACGGGTCTATGAAAGCCAGGAGATCCACTCCGCCCAAATCCATTTTCTTGAATTCTTCCGGAGTGGTCGTCGTAATTTTGAATGGGGAAGGCGGGGAGCTTAAAGCCTGTCTCAAATAGAAAGATTCTCCCGAAAGCGCCACGAATCCCGTTCTATCTTCCACACAAAGAATTTGGATTGTTTTGAGCGGCTTTTCTATGAAGTAGAAGGAATCGTCCGTTGAGAGGACGTCGGATCGAATTCCGATTCGTCCCAGAGACTCCGATGGAGGGCTTCTGCGCGTGAGAGAAACGGATCGGGATTCTCCGGAAGGAATGTCCACGGTTGTTTGGACATTTTTCTCCGGTTTAGGCGAGTTCTCGCTTTTAGAAATTTCTTCCAGAGTGACAGGGATGTTCGCCTGGAACGTGGATCCCCAGTTTTTAAGCAGGGCGGTGGTTTGGGTTGTTTCTGCGGCCTGATCCGGGACGAGCGAGACTTCCTGAACGGCGATATTGTTGGATAGGGCGGGTGGGAGTCTGGGAACCAGAATTTTGACGTTGGGGTCGAAGTTTTCTATCCGGTTTTCCCATGAGCCTGGGATTTCCGTCCAACCTTGACGGGTCCTGTCCGTAATCAGGAGAACCGCTTTGTTGGAAGCGTTGTGGGCGGCGAGTATCTGGTAAGCCTTTTGCAGGGCAGGAACTATTTGGGTCACGCGGTAACCAGGATTCGTGGAATCCAATTGTTTTTGATGGTCTTGCGGTTGGTGGGTAAAGTAACCGGAGAAATAGTCTGTCGTCTCTGAGAAAACGATTAAAGCGGAGCGGTCCAATTCTTTGAGACTTTCTAACGTTTTTTTTGCCAAGGTTTTAGCGCGTTCAAACGAGCTTATTCCGGAGACGATCGCCCGCATGGAATAAGATCGGTCCAAAAGAATAACCAAAGCCACAGAATCTCCGCGCCCAGATCCCGCGCCCAGATGAGTGACAGGCCGGGAAAAAAATAGAATCAGAAAAAGCAGAGTCAAAACCCGGCAGGCCAGGATCAGAATTTGAATCCTGTTCCGGCGGGGACGCGTGCGGATATAAGTTTTTTTCAAGAATTGAAGGTCGCTGAACAAGAGCGATTTGGGCGGCCTTTTAAGGAAAAGGTGCAGCAGAATCGGGAGCGCGAGAATCGGCAGGAGCCAGAGAAAGCTAGGGTTTAGGAAATGAAAGTTCACTCAATTGCGCTTAAGAATGGATCTTAATATTGTCTCGGTCGTTTCGTTCGTCGTGTGGGCGTGGTACCGGATTCCGGAGTTCGTGAGCGAGAGGCGGCACTCCTGAATCCATCGTTGCAGGGAGGTCACATACTCATGACGAAACGTGTCGGTCTCAATGATCAGACTCTCTTCGTTTTCCAGAGACTCGAACCGGATCAAACCGCTATAGGGAAGTTCCATTTCTTCGCGGTCTAAGAGATGGACCAGAGACACCTCATGTTTCTGGTACCGTAACTGTTTGAGCGCTGGAATCGCTTGTGTCCCGTCTTCCAGAAGATCGCTGATAACGACCAGCAAACTTCTTTTTTTAAGAGAGTGAGCCACCTTTTCCAGAGATTGGGTGAGAGTGGTTTTGCCTTTAGGTCGGAGATTTTCCAACGTTTCCACAAGGACGTTCCAGTGACTCATGGAACTGCGCGGAGGCACCGCCTGAAAACCGGGACCTAAAAGAACCAAACCGACGGAATCGCCCTGCTTGAGAGCGAGATACGCCAGGGACAAACAGAGTGTCGCGGCAGACTCGTATTTAGAGAGAGGGCTTTGAGTTCCCTTAAAACCCATGGATCCGGACACATCCAATAGAATCGTTAAACGCAGGTTCGTTTCTTCTTCAAATTGTTTAACGAAAAAACGGTCTGTTTTCCCATAGAGTTTCCAATCCACAAGTTTGATTTCGTCTCCGCTCGCATAGTCCCGGTGTTCGGCAAATTCCAGGGAATGGCCAAAGAAAGGGCTCTTGTGCAGTCCGGACAAAATTCCTTCCACCACGGTTTGGGCGCGCAACCGCAAGGATCCGATTTTGGAAAGAACGACCGGATCAATCAGAGATTTTTTTGTTTCGGGCATTGGGGGTTAAGACTTGTTGAGTCGAACCAGCTTTTGAATGAGTTCGTCCGTTCCGATTCCTTCCGCTTCGGCGTGAAAAGAAAGCACAATGCGGTGCCGCAAGACCGGAGCGGCCAGCGCTTGGATATCTTCGATGGAAACGGCAAACCGTCCGTTTAAGATCGCGCGCGCTTTGCCGCCTAGGATCAGGGACTGAGACGCCCTGGGACCGGATCCCCATCGGACCCAATTTTTAACAAAGTCCGGAGACTGCGCGTCGTTTGGGCGCGTGGAACGGACGAGGTTCACGGCATAGGTCACCACGTTCTCCGCGACGGGGACTTTTCTGACGATCTCTTGCAAGGTTAACACGTCTTGCGCGTTCAAGACTTTTTTCAAATCTACTTTTTTAGAACTGGTCGTGGATTGAACAATCTCTTTTTCCTCTTCCAGGCTAGGGTAATCAATGTTGATTTGAAAGAAGAAACGGTCTAACTGCGCTTCCGGCAAGGGATAGGTTCCTTCCTGTTCGATCGGGTTTTGGGTGGCCAGCACGAAAAAAGGGAGAGGCAGGGGATAATTTTCCCCGCCGACCGTCACCTTATATTCCTGCATGGATTGCAGAAGCGCGGCCTGAGTTTTAGGAGGAGTGCGGTTGATCTCGTCCGCGAGCAAAATGTTCGCGAACACCGGTCCCGGCAAAAACTTGTAAGACCTGTCGCGGGTTAACTTATCTTCCTGAATCACTTCTGTGCCCGTGATGTCTGAAGGCATGAGGTCGGGTGTAAACTGGATTCGCTTAAACCGGAGATCCAAAATTTCAGCCAGGCTGGAGATGAGCAAGGTTTTGGCCAGTCCCGGAACCCCCACAATCGAACAGTGACCCTTTGCGAACAGAGAGATCAGAAGCTGGTCCATCACCTCTTTTTGTCCAACGATCGTTTTCGAGAGCTGTTCCAGAATGGAACCGCGTCCCTTCACCAGCTTATCAACCAACTGAAGATCCTGTTTAGAACTGTCTGCGGCCGACACTTCCGGAAAAGGTGAAGTCATAAGTTCTCCTCTTAAGAGCAACGAATAGAAATTTATTATAACCTTTTTCTCCTTGACGAATCAAAGTTTGCGGATTATACTG
>JACPSV010000236.1 GCA_016193115.1 Elusimicrobiota bacterium | reverse complement strand
GCCCTTCCGGTTGAGGCTGTCCATGGTGGTAAGGGACTTCAAACCCGTTTTCTTGAAGCTGCTTGTCCGGCGGATTTTTACCCTTAAAGAATACGGACTCCGGCACCGCTCCGTCGTGGCAGGCGATCACCATCGCTCCGTTCACCTGAGCTTTCATAAATCCGGTGGCGGACGCTTCCCTGCCGTCGTCCGCGAGCATGATGGTGGCGTCCACTCCATGGAACAGTTTGGGAGCTTCCCAGATGTTGTAGTTATCCAGAATGAGCACGTGATATTTTAAAATAGGGTCCCGCGTCACGAGATCCAAAAGCTCAAACATCACGTTTTGTGAAAGGTCATCGTTCTGGTGGATTCTTCCGCCCACCAAAACTACAATCTCTGTCTGAAGAAATCGTTTCTTAAGGTCGGGGTTTTTAAGCAGTTTTTCCAGGACGTCAAACCGTTTGTAGCTGGTGACCCTTCGCGTCCAGAGCACAAAACATTTCTTCTGCACCTGTTTTCTCCAGTCCACCCAAAGGCCGTACCGTCTCCAAATCCATTCGATGAGCTCCTCTTTTTTCTTTTCTTTCAGACTGACGAGATAGTCGTCCAGCTTGGAAAGAGCAATTTCGTAGTCCGGGTCTTTCCAGTCCTGGACGCGGATACCGTTGGTGATGAACTGGATTTTGTCCTCGAATCCTTTCAGGGAGGGCATCTTTTTCATGACTTGGGCATGCTTTTTGGAGACGCCGTAGACCCCATTGGAGACTCCGATCAGGAGTCGGGTCACGTCAATGGTTTTTCTTTCTTTGTTCCAGTAGAGGGGGTGCGAACTATAGGCGGGATCGATCCGCGCTTTTTGAATTTGAGGTTCGTTCCAAACGGGATGGGCGTATTCCAGGGGAGTGTGATCGTTAAAAATGTATTGGCAATCTTTAAAGAATTCGTCTTTCTGAAAATCGTCCTGAATCAAGAAATGGTTGGCGAAAAATGTGGGCGTCTCGCTCTGTACGATGAAATCAGGTTTTTTGTTTAACTGTTTCAGGAGCGCCAGAGTTCCGCGACCCACAAGCCAGGCTTGTTTTAGCTTTTGGTTTTCAATCCAGTCGTTTAAGTTCTTTTCCTCTTGCGGAGCGTCTTCCGGTCCGGGATAGATCACGTTCGCTATTTCTGGGGAATCGAGGTAATAGACTTCTCCTTTCCCGAGAGGAGCTTTCCAGACTTTAACCTGGATTTGGGAATGGTCTGGCATCGTAAGATTAAAGGCGATACCGGTATCTTCCAGAACTTCTTTAAGCGAGTCCCCTACCTTTTTTTTCTCAATGTAGATTTGTCCCCAGATATGGAATCCCTGCACCCAAACATTCTCATAGAGGAGGGACACTCCCAGAACGTCCACTCCCATCTCTGATTGGGCGACGATTCTTTCTCTTAAAAGAGGGCCGATGCCTCCCACCGAATTGGACATCGCGCAGGCGCGGGCCGTTTTAGCTCCAAAGCGGGCAGAAACCTTTTCCAGAATCTCCCGGCTCAGGGCAATTTCCATGGCGACTTCAACGACTGTTCTTTTGTTTTCGGTCACGGTTTTTTTTCTATAACATCTAAGGTAAAACCATTTCCTCGCTGAAGCTCGGTCATATCCGTTTGGGTGATGATTGCGGGAAGGTTTAGTTATGAGAGGGATAACGCGATATCTTTGCGGAAATGCATGCCCTCAAAACGAACTTGCGACGCCTTATTGTAGCATCTTTTCCGGGCTTCTTCCAAGTTTTTTCCATAGCCGATCACGTTGAGAACCCGTCCTCCGCTGGCAATCGTTTTTCCTTTCTGTACGGTTGTTCCGGCATGAAAAAGGAGCGTTCCATCGTGGGCATTGGAATCGTTCAAACCGAAAATTTCCTGACCCGTTTCCGGTTTCTCCGGGTACCCGCGGGAAGCGCAGACCACGCTCACACAGACAGCGTCCTCCACCTCACAGGGGGTTTTTTCCAGAGTTTGGTCAAGGACCGCCTGAAAGAGCGGGAGAATATCCGTTTTCAAAAGCGGAAGAACTACCTGCGTTTCCGGATCCCCAAAACGCACATTGAATTCTAGAACGGAAGGGCCGGATGCGGTCAGCATCAATCCGAAATAGATGATACCGCGATAGTCCAGATTTTCGTTTTGAATTCCTTTCAAGAAGGGCTGAAGAATGGACCGTTCGATTTTTTTGAAGTCGGAGGGATCGAGGAAAACGGGCGCCACCGCGCCCATGCCTCCGGTGTTGGGGCCTTTGTCGTCGTCCCAAACCCTTTTGTAGTCCCGCGCGGGAGGCAAGACTTTTAACGACTTTCCGTCGCAGAATGCCAGCAGTGAAACCTCTTTTCCTTCCAACTTTTCTTCTATAATAATTTTTTCTCCGGCGCCCCCGAAAATTTTTAAGACCATCATCTTTTCAATGGCCACTTGAGATTCCGGCAGGTTGGGACAGATTGAGACGCCTTTCCCCTGCGCCAATCCGTCCGCTTTGATCACCAAAGGGTACCGGTACGTTGTAAGATCCAGGTTGTTGAGGAAATTGACGGCTTCCTTCGGGTTATCCAAAACCTTAAAATTTGCCGTTGGGATCCCGTATTTTCGCATGAAATTTTTTGCGAAGATTTTGCTGCCTTCCAGTTGGGCGCATTGTTTGTTGGGTCCAAAGATTTTGAGATTCTTTTTCAAGAAGTGGTCCACGATGCCTCCGCACAAGGGAACTTCCGGCCCGACAACGGTCAAGTCAACATTCTTGCTTTTCACGAAGTCCGCGTAGGAACCCCAATCGTTTTCAGCGCAAGCGGGAACCAAGGTCGCCAACTGGCCGATACCCCCGTTTCCCGGCGCGCAGTAGATCTGCCTCACTTCGGGATTTTGTCTCAGTTTCCAGACGATGGCATGTTCCCTGCCGCCGCTTCCAATCACCAACACGTTCATTTTCTTTTTCTCCATTATTACTGAGCCACCCGTCGGACTCGAACCGACAACCTACGGTTTACAAAACCGTTGCTCCACCATTGAGCTAGGGTGGCAAAACTTTTCTCGCATCATTATACAAAGGAATGAAGGGGACAGAATAGTAACCGTTTGGCTCCCGGTCGTCATTCCCGCGAAAGCGGGAATCTAGTCGGCGGAAAATCCGTTCTGGATTCCCGCTTTCGCGG
>JACPSV010000029.1 GCA_016193115.1 Elusimicrobiota bacterium | reverse complement strand
TTATGTTCGCGGTAAGCGTCTTCATTGCCGCTTAGAAGTTTCACTAAACGGTGAGCGATCCCTTCAAACTGCAGGATGGATAAATCACCTGCCCGAGGGTGATCGGAAAGAATTTCCAGAGCGGAGTTCACATTCGCCTTATAGTCAGGAACATCCGTGGCGATCTGAAGGTGATGGACCGCTTCTAAAATCAACAATTGTCTGTGAACGTCGTACCCGCTTTCTTCCACCTCTTTAATCGTCTGAAACCCGGGAAAGTAGTTCGAGGCCACAGTTCCCGGAGCTTTGTTCCTCAATGCGGATAGAACCATTGCGTGCACGCGGAGTTTTAAGACCGTGCGTCGTATACTTTTTGAAAAAAGAAGACCTCCTCCTACCAGAGCAATTCCAACGCCTAGTACGGCTACGGCGCCGGAACCTCCGGTCAATGATGTGAATACTGCCGCGGAAACTCCAACAGCGACGAGCCACGTTCCACCCAAAAGTCCGTCTAAACCAAGTCCCCATTCTATTTTATGCCCACGAGGGTATCCTGGTCCTTTAGGTTCAGGAGGAGTCTTCGGTCCTTGAGAAGTTTGTGGCCCTTGATTTGAAGGAGATACGATGGGAACGACCTTGGCGACTCGAACCGGATCCATTTCTTCCGTGATTCTTTCGTCCACATACAACTTGAAAGACACCCTCTTGCTAAAGGATTTAATGTCCGTGGATGCTCCATGGGATTGGTGGAGCTGATGAAGGAGTTCTATCAGAATGCGGTGAGGAATTTCTTCACTCAAGAGTTCCGGATGCGAAGCAGCGTCACCTTGGATGGAGCGCGCGATGCCCAGAGATTCTATGGGATCCTCTCCTTCTTGAAATCGGTACTGATCTTCTATTGGTTTTTCCAGATCCTCTCTGCGAGGCAACGCTACCACATACTGAACTTTTGTTTTTTCGTTAGGAGAAAAATGTAGCGCGACGATTCGTTTCCAAACGGACTGGATATCCGGAAAATCGCCTATAAAACTGCTGGGCGGCGACCTCAGTTTTTCAATCCCGCCGCCTTGATCCACGATCTCTTTTAAGAGTTTGAGTGGAGGAAGCGCCATTGGAAATTTTTTTCTGAGAGTTTCATACATCGCCTGATTGAAGGAAGTTTGAGACGGGGTCTTCCCTGCATGCTGACTCAACTCTTCGTACGCGGAGATAATGACTTTTCTTTCCGAATTAGAAATATCCGCCCCGACGATTCTGTCCAATGTGACTGTTGGTTTGTCTAGGAAATGTTCCTGAGCAGATTGGTTTTTTGTCTGGAGAATTTGCGCAAAACGGAGAATGGGATCGAGCATGTTAACGGAAAGAATTTCAGATATAGGACGATCATGTAACACCGCTAAATAGAGTAGAACAGATTGAGGATCCGTATTTGTTTTCGCGATCCTTAATATTTCGAAGAGTCTTCTCAAGTATCCTTCACAAGATTTGTAATTCCCTTCCTCAATCAATTTTTCCGCGTGACTCAGGGATAGATGTATCAGAGATTCTTCCGGAATATATTTTCTCCATTCCGAACGATCTTCTAATCTGCCATAAGTTCCGGCCGCTAAAGGATTGGCCGCGTTGGCGGCCTTGTGAGCGTTCGTATTGGCCAGGAATAGACCCAGAAGACCGTCTGAAACCGCGCCCATTAGAGTGAGTTCTCTTCTCTTCTCAAAGGATAGGAATATCTCTTGCAAAGATTGAGGGTTTTTACGGTGGAGGTTAATAACCCATCTCCGAATTATTTTTGGCATCGGCAAAAGCAAAAGTTCCAAAAAGAACTCAAAGTAGGGCGAAAAATTGACTTCAATCCAACCCTCCAAATCCTTCAGTTCAAAAATCTGTTTTGTCTGCCGTTCCCATTCCCGCAAAGAGAGAGAGGTCTTGCGCCCGACGAAAGACGCGATCTGGTGTATGCGGTGTAAGAACTTAAGGAAAAACACCCCACTCCCATAAGTGCCCGTAGCTTTCACCGAAGCGATCATGGACAAGGGAGATCTATCCATGATCCAGCGACGAGTCCATTCAGACTGAACGTCCGAGATCTCTCCGTCTTCGTCCAACGTCATTTTTTCTTCCACTGTAACGCCATTATCTCTCTGTGTCCGAGCTTTAGCTCTGCGCAGTTGGGGAGAAGTCCCTCTTACATCTTCTGCCCGAACCGTATGGTTCTTAGCGAATTTCGGGTCTGCTAAAGCTTGGTAAATGGAATCTTCTACCTGAGGGGTGATGTCC
>JACPSV010000185.1 GCA_016193115.1 Elusimicrobiota bacterium | reverse complement strand
GTAGGAAGGGAACAGTTGTTGCCAAACAAGAGGAGCAGTCCTCCGCTCAAGAGGGTTCCGCTTAAATACCAGATTCCGAACTGTCTAGTTTCATTAAAGGGGGCGCTATCCATGATCCAGCGATGAGTCCATTCGGATTGAACGTCCAATATCTCTCCGGATTCGTCCAATGTCATTTTTTCTTCCACGGTGACGTCGTTAGCTCTATGTGTCCGAGCTTTGGCGCTGCGCAGTAGCGGAGAAGTCCCTCTAACATCTTCTGCTCGAACCGTGTGGTTCTTTGCGAAATTCGGGTCTGCTAAAGATTGGTAAATGGAGTCTTCTTCCGAAGGGGTGAGATCCTGATTGGGATCCCGGGCTTCCGCATAGACCACGGCTTTTTCGGCCAACAACCCGTTGGGAATCTCCGGACGCCAGATTTCGGGAGTGAGGGTAAGTTTTTCTGCCGAAAACAGTTTTTCCAAAGGAGTTTTTTCCTGCGAGAAAATGCTCAAATACGCGGTCTCTTTTCCCTGTTCGATTTGTGTGATTTTAGGCGTAAAGGAGACCACTGTAAATCCGGACTGAATCAACTTCTCTTCTATGCCTTGAGAATGGAACCCGCCCGTGACTAGAACGGTCACATCCGAGTTTCGGTTCGCAATCTCTTGAAGCAGGTTCTCTCCCATCCGAACGTCGCGCGCCCTGGCTTCCTGATAAAACTCCTCGAAATATGAAATTTGAGGAATTATGGGGACACCATACTTAATTCCTCTAGAATTAAGCACGGTGTCCCCATAATTCTTTTTGAAGGAAACGTACTCTTCCCATTCTTCCACGCTCAGGCTGAATTTCACGAGTTTCTGAAGAAGGGTGACCTGCCGGGACCGTGCGATGAGGTCTCTTTCTTCAGAATTCCGAACCAGTCGGCGATAGCTCTCTTTTTCCATCTGCCGGATATTCTCAAAAAGAGTTTCGGCGTGAATGGAGTCTGAGAGAAGAACATATTGGATATAAGAGTCCATTTCTGGAAACCGAGAAAGAACGATTCCGCTGGTTTTGCAGAGATCTCTCAGATATCGGTAGTAGTCCGTGTGACGCACCCCACCGGCTCTGTAATCTAAAGTTTGGCGATAAAGTTCCGATACCCTTTCTTTGCTCAGAGATTTCACGATTCTTCGGATGATCTCAGCCCTCTCTTTCTCCACTTGGTTGAAGTCCAGGGAAGATTCCAACTGATAGGCCTTAAGAAATATCTGAGTCATGGGAGGAGTACTGGCGGTGTGGCGGGTCAGGAACTGAATATAGTTGCCAAGATTAATCTTGCCTCTGAGGTGGTCTTGAACATTATTATCGAACGAAAGCAGGGAAGTGTTCAGAATTTGGGACTTTCGTTTTTCAATATCCTTCTGGAGAAGGTCAATTTTGGCGGTGTATTCTTTGGATAAAGAGGTGGACTGTTTGTAGGCTTGAACGTTGGCGCGGTAGTGGGTGGAGTCGTCCACCCCAACCATGGGCGGAAAATCTTTGGCGGAAGTGAGCGCCGCATGGACGGGACCGGATATCTTGTTGTT
>JACPSV010000184.1 GCA_016193115.1 Elusimicrobiota bacterium | reverse complement strand
TTGAGCGTGGGTCAGGGATCCTTGTTTGAGAGGGAAATGTTTCACCCTGCTCCCGTCAAGAAGGAGTCCGCTCCCGCCGCTAAAGCGGTCTGGCACGAACATGATTTGCTCGCCAACGAAAAGGAAGTTCTGGGATTTTATTTTTCCGGACACCCCTTGGCCAAATTTAAGGATGAAATGAGTTTCTACGCCACGTGTCCTCTGGGTCATTTGCAGACGAATGGAGACCGGCGCGTGCGGGTAACCGGAATTATTGAGAACGTGAGGCGTCTCGTTTCCAAACAACAGAAATCTCCGTATGCGCGGTTTAAGCTGGAAGATTTAGAGGGAGAAATTGACTGCGTCGTGTTCCCAAAAACCTATGCTTCCAGTCTTTCCCAACACATCGTGTTAAACAAGATGGTGGTCGTATCCGGCAGGTTAAATCATTCTCAGGGAGAAGAAGAATCCAGGGAAGAGCTGATTGTGGAAGAGATACTGCCTTTAGAAAAAGCGAGGGAAACACTGGTCAAAAAAATTGAGATCCGCCTTTCGACCACGGGTCTCGAAGATCTGTTCATCGAGGAAATAAAAAAACTCTTGGCGGCCAATCCGGGGAAATGTTCCGTACAGTTCTTAGTAACGACGCCGTCACACGGGCAGTTTGAGTTAAAAACAGACAGGAAGGTTAAGTTAACGGAAGAACTTCTGGCTCAACTGAAAACCCTCTGCGGTGAAAACGCCTGGCGGCTGGTTTGTTGATAGCAGCATAACAGGGACAGCGCCCAATTGGGCGCTGTCCCTAATTGTCTAATAACTACAGAGCGGACAAAGCTTCGCTCTTTTGAAACGCTTTTTGCACCGCTTTTAGGATCGCTTCTTTGCGCAGGGGGCGCGTGAGAAGGGCATCCGCGTCTGACTGAAGCGCGTCTAACCATTCCTTCTCCCGGCCTTCATCGCTGGTCAATATAACGGGAATTTCCGTATCCCAGTTGCGCAACTCGCTCAGGAAATCGGTTCCGCTCATTCCCGACATCTGCACATGGCAAACGATCAAATGAACATCCTCTCTTTCCAGAATGTCCAAGGCTTCTTCCGCGCTGGCGGCTTCCAACAGATCCAGTTTATGATGTTCCAGAGATTTTCGAACTAACTCGAGAGTTTTGGGGTCGTTCTCGACGAGGAGGACTCTTTTTCTATGAGTCATAGTCTGGGTTTCCTTTTGGTGGGAAGCATTTTTTGTATCCGAAGTAAGTCTAACGCTAATTAGAATCTTTGTCAAGACCTTACCTTGACAGACCTAAATCGGGGACAGCGCTCTATTTTCCCAGGAAAATAGGGCGCTGTCCCTGATTTTCTAACGTTGGATGGCGAGTTTGAGTGTTTTTGTTTTGTCGCCGTCTTCAATTAAGGAAAGGTAAATGCCGCTGGCGCTGTCTTGCCCGGACTCGTTCTTGGCGTTCCATGAAACTGTGCCATCGCCGTCCTCATCTTTCATTTGTTTGACCAGCTCGCCGGCCAGGGTATAAATTTTAATCGCAGAATAGGCGGGCAGTCCTTTGAATTTTATGCCGTTGGCCAGATGGGCAGCAAGGGAAGGTTGGTACGGGTTGGGGTAGACCGTGACGTCTGATGTCAAGGTTGCTGCGGCAGAATATTCCAAAGCGCCAAAAAGCGTAAAATGGTTGACGCGGCCGGACACCGTTTTGTTGGAGGTGTCTACGACAGAGTTGGACACCAGTGTCCATGCGTTTTGATTTTCGTCGTAGAAGAAGAGGCGGAGTTTAGATTCGTCTATTCCTTGGATATCGTCGGATGTATAGGGGATATGAACCGTCACCTCTTTTTTTAAGTTTCTTGTTCCATCCGCCAGAGTGATCTCGCGTAAAGCTTTGGAAACTTTGATTTGGGTGTTTTGGGATGGAGGGGCGGAAGATTTTGTTTCGATCGTGATCTGAGTTGGGTTGTCCAAGGTTCCCGCGGGGATTTCCACCTTTGCGCCGTCAGAAGTTTCAAATTTATTTTCGCTGGCCACGTCCACCCGTGTCTTGACCATGAAACGGACGCGGGCGGCTTGAGAGCCAAGATTGCCCGCTCCATCTTTCGCAATCGCATGAAAATACCAAATGTCGTCCGATAGGGAATGGGTCGCGACAATCACGCCTGTGTTCGAGAAGGAGTCCCCAACTTGCGGGACGGTCTCGGAAGAAGAGTCCATTCTCCAGTAGTAACCGGATATCCCGGAAAGATCGTTCGGTCCGGAAATCTTGAACTGGGGTTTGGTCTCGGGATAATTTTTGCTGGAGTCCGGATGAGTTTTGACTAGAATGGAACTGGGTCTTGCGGGCGGGGTTAAATCCACGGTGATTCCGTTGGATGGAAATGAGAAAGGGCCGTAAAGACCCGCTCCATTTTTCGCTCGGGTACGCGCATAGTACGTTTCTCCATCCACCGCTCCCGACACCGTTTTAAGAGCACTATTTCCAACGTCACCGTTAAAAAAACTGGAGCCGCCAACCGCCGTGCCCACCTGTAGGTGATATCCCGCGATTCCAGATTCCGGGTCTTCAGCGGATCCCAATCCCCAGGAAAAAGTGAGGTTGGTCGAGTTTGTGAAATCGCCCTCGTCGGTTGGCAGAGACGGAGAACCCACGACAGGGGTGAGATCCTCAATCGTTATTTGGACAGGAACCGTTCCTTGAGGATTAGAGGCATACGGGTCCGAGATTGTGATGGAACTTTGGTGTATGCCTACCGTAAGATTTGAAGTCTTGACGGAAACCGTGATTTGGATTTGAGAACCTTTTGCTAAAGAGCCATTCACAGCGGAAATCGAGAGCCAGGAGGAGCTCGTTGTGGCTGTCCAAACCAGATAGGAGTTGTCAGCGCCATTATTTTGGATTGAGAAAGTCTGGTTAGCGGGATCCGCGCCGACCGCGGAAGAAGCGAAGCTCAATGAAGATTTGTTCAGAACAAATGCAGGTTGAGGCGCTTGAACGGTTGCGGTCATCTGGCTCGAGGAGCTGCTGATTTCTGTCAAACCCATGTTGCTGCTCGCCCCGCCATACAGTTTACTGTTAGGAGTGGTGCTATCGTTCCAGATGCGGTTCCCTGAATTTCCCGGGAAAGGATCTCCGGAATCACCATAGGAAGGTTGGTTGTCCGCCTCAACGAGGTCCAGAAGTTTCCGCGTTCGGTTCACGTTGGAAGATTGGGTTTCGTCCACGCGCCAGATGAGGATTCCGGATCCGGGAATTTTTTGGTCATAGCCGACCTTCTGACGGTTCTCAATCAGAAAATATTCTCCCGTCCCGTTCATCTCGGGGCCGTTGGGATTCTTTAAG
>JACPSV010000235.1 GCA_016193115.1 Elusimicrobiota bacterium | reverse complement strand
TCTTCATCAACAGACCATGAACCTTTTCTATATCGCGGTCCAGATCCTGAATTCGTTCCGGCAAGGTCTCGATTTCTGCCAGTTCACGTTCACATTTTTCTTTGTGCGCCAAAATTTCAGAGATAGTAGTCCCGTACTTTTTTTTAAGTCGCGCCAAAGTATCTTGACGCAATATCAGGGAATCCACTTTTGCGGGATCGTAGACGATATTTTCTTTTAAACCGTGCACGCTGTCTGCCACCGCGTTCAAACGGGAAGCGGACTCTTCCAAAAGCAGGGTAGATTCCTGAATATCTCCGCCCAAACTTTGAATCGTCTCGGCCAACTTTCTGCACTTCCCGACGCGTTCTAAGAGTGAACCTTCCGCATCGTTGAGGTGCGAGTAAAGTTCCTCTGCCAACCGTCCCAGCTTATCCCCATTTTTCAACGGAGGCAAAATCTTTTCGATTTCTTCTTCCTCGCCTTCCTTCAGGCGGGCTTTACTAATTTCCTGGATTTGGTACTCATAGAGATCCTTCTTTTGCGCTCTTTCGCTTTCTGTAATTTTGAGAGACTCTTTTTGAGAAATCAAACCTTTCCAATGGGAATAGAGGCGCGCCGCTTCTTTAAGAATAGAATCGTTTTCGGCATAGAGATCTAAAAATTCCTTTTGAATGTTCGTTTTAAGAAGAATTTGATGTTCGTTCTGGCCGTGCAAGTCCACCAGATAGTCTCCTATGGAAGAAAGCGTGGCTAGAGGGACAGGTTTGTCATTCACAAAAGCGCGGGAACGGTTTTCCGAATCTATTTCTCTTCTCAAGATCAGGGTAGACTCATCCTTGTCTCCCAAGGAGGTCGAACTTAAGAGATCGGAGAGAGGTGATTTCCTGCCGTTTAAGGAAAAGAGTCCCAGGATTTGGCATTTCTCAGACCCTTTGCGCAGGACAGGGCCTTTGATTTTCTCGCCTAAGAGAAGAGCGGTCGCATCCAAAATAATGGACTTGCCGGCGCCCGTTTCGCCGGTCAACACGTTCATTCCCGGAGAAAAACTGATTTTGAGGGAATCAATCAGGAGAAAATTCCGAATATGGAGTTCCTGCAACATGATCTACCGTTCTCCCCATTTTAACTTCTCCCTCAGTATCTTGAAATAACTCCTTCCCGGATCCATCAAAAGTTTCAGACGGTGCGACGCCGCCGTAACGGTGATCTTGTCCCCTTTGCGGATGGGCAAGATCTCTTGCCCATCCAAAGAGAGCAGAACGGAACGGTTACCGGCAAATTTCCCGATCCTCAATTCTAACCGTGACTCGCTAGACACGACCAAAGGTCTTTGGGTCAACGTATGCGGGCAGATGGGAGTGACCAGGATGACCGGCAGTTCCGGAGACACAATCGGGCCGGACGCAGCCAGGGAGTAGGCGGTAGATCCGGTGGGCGTAGAAACGATCAATCCATCGCCCGTATAGGTAGCCAAATATTCTTTATTTAGGAACGTTTCAATCTCAATGATCCTGGCGCTGGAACCGGTATGGAGAAAACAGTCGTTCAAAGCCAGATCCGTGCGGCTCGCTTTCTTGTTTTCCCCTTTGAAAATCGAGATTTGAAGCATCGTCCTTTTTTCGATATGGAGACCTGAACTTAATGCTTTCTTCAAGGTTTCGTAGAGTTCGCTCAGATCGGTCTCAGCCAAAAAACCCAGCCGGCCAAGGTTCACGCCTAATATAGGAATATTGAAGGGAGCGACAGCGCGGGCGACGCGCAAGATGGTTCCGTCTCCGCCCAAAACGATCGCAAAGGACGCTTTTTTAAGATCCGGATTAGTGAGGGATTGGACCGTTTTAACCTGTTGCGATTGAAGCCACCGCAGAAGCGGAGGAATCGCCCTTTTGGCTTCCGATTTGTCAGGATTATAAAGAACCGCCACACAGCGCGCCATCGTATTTGAGATTATACAAAAATTAAGAGGTGGAGGGACGCGTATCGAAATCTTCCTATGAGGGAAAGGGTTCAGCGAGATCATCCCGACGGAACGTCGGGATGATCGAGCGACGAAGCAGCGAGGGGTGCGTATAAAGGTGGGGGCCAGGAGTTGTCCCGCACCCCTAGCCCCACAAAACAGACGATTGCTCCCAAGTTTCATTCCGAACTTCGGGACACCGCTTGGAAGCATCTTCAACAGCATCCCATTGACCGCGCCTCCAGCGGCAGGACGATCCCAAGTATAAACGACTCCCCGAAACTTTTCTCAAACAATTTGTAACATTTATGTAAATCTTTTTTCCCCAGTTCAATGTGCTAGTGCACCAGAGGTTTGTAGAGGTTTTCTGTAAAATAGGGAATGAGGGAACCAACCACATTGATTTCCATAGCTGCTGGAACTATTATTGGACTGAGTAAACTATGCACAAACTTAGGGTTTACATTGATACTTCGGTTATAGGTGGGTGCTTTGATCCAGATTTCTCCATCGATCCCCAAAGGAGGTAATCCGTGATACAAATTAAAGCTGTAGAAATGATGCGCAAAATTCGAAAAGAAATTGATGAAGAGTATAAAG
>JACPSV010000234.1 GCA_016193115.1 Elusimicrobiota bacterium | reverse complement strand
CCGCAACCCGCATCCAAAAGAAATTCCCCCTGCGATCCAGTCTGCGCCTTCTGAATGAATTCCAGGTACTGGCTCTGGATTTTTTTGATCTCTTCACTGGAACCGCGAAACTGATTTTCGAATGCGAAGTAGGGGTAAGTTTCAGATACAAGTTCGTTCCCAGCTATTGCCTTGACAGTGACTTCATCCAGGATGCCCGCTTTTTGTTTCAGAGCGTAGTGAATCATTTCCAAATCGCGGCGGATCATGGATAACTGCGATTCCAGATTTTCCAGCCGTTTCTGTCTCTCCTCCGAGGCAGTCTCCAGGGATTGGACTTTCCCAACCAGGTTCCAAAACTGGTCGTTCAACTGGTGGAATCGGGATGGGAGCTGGATCAAACGATAAAGCCAAGTCAGGAGGGAGAAAGGAGGCTTGTTTTTGAGTTGAGAAAGGTTCATGGTTTTTTTCCTAGAAACTCGGTCATGTTCACACTCCTTCCAGATATTTTTGGATCACTTCACTGGGAGGACCCTGATCCAGAATCTGTCCATGATCTAACCAGATTGCGCGGGAACAGATCTTTTTAACTGCCTCCAGATTGTGAGAAACGAACACCGTAGTGACGCCGCTCCGGATCAGAGAGACCAGGGCGTCTCCCGATTTTTTTTGGAACGATTCGTCTCCCACCGCCAAGATTTCGTCAATCAGTAGAATTTCTGGATCGGTATAGATCGCGACAGAGAACGCCAAACGCAGGTACATGCCGCTGGAATAGGTGCGCACCGGCATGTCAATGAATGCTTCGATTTCGGAAAATTCGATGATTTGGGGAGTGCGCGCGATCACGTCTTTGCGCGTGAGACCCAGCAAAACCGCGTTCAATGTTATGTTTTCTCTCCCTGTCAGGTCCGGATGGAACCCGGACCCCAGTTCTAAGAGAGGGGTTCTCTTCCCGTGGACTGTGACCGTTCCTTCCGTGGGATGACTTGTGCCCAGGAGCAGGGAAAGCAGGGTGCTTTTTCCCGCCCCGTTTTTTCCAATGATGCCGACGCATTCTCCCTTTTCCACGCTCAAACTCACGTTTTTAAGCGCGCTGAAAGTGTCGCCATTTTCCGAGCGGGAAGCGCGCGGCAGGTTGACGATGAACTCTTTGATGGCCTGTGGGTTCCGAAGACTGGGGAATTTTTTTGTCAAATGGGAGACTTCAATGATCGCGGACATTTACAAGACCTCGTCCAACCTTTTTTCTAATTTATTAAAAACAATTCTTCCTAACTGAAAAAGAATCAAAGAAAAGAGAAATGCGATGCCCAGTTCCTTCCAAAGGATTTTGTTTTCCAGAAAGAGACCGCGCCAGCAAGCAATCAGACTTGTGAGCGGGTTGAGAAGGAAGAAGGGCTTTAGATTCGCGGGGATGGAACTCAAGGGATAGGTGATCGGCGTGACCCAGAACGTGAGGTTTAGGAGAATGCCGACCAGATATTCAATGTCATGAAAGTAGGTGTTTCCAATCGCAACCATCGAAGCGATCCCGAACGTAAAGATCCATTGGACAAGAATCAAAAGTGGAATTCCAATGATCCAGGAAAGCGAGGGACCTGGCCCGCCAAAACTGGAAAGGCCAACGAGGATGGGGATCGAGAACAGGAGATGGATCATTTGGGCCAACAGGACGGAGGCGACCAGATATTGGCGCGGGAATACAACTTTCTTGATCAACGTCACGTTATCCACTAAAGAGCGGGAGGAGATGATCATGGAGGAGAGGAACCAGTTCCAGGGGAAAAGAGCGGAAAGCAGGAAAAAAGTGTAATTTTCGATTTGAAAACGCATGAAAATCTTGAACGCGATGAAAAAGACGATCGCCATAAGCAGAGGGTTGAGAAGAGACCAAAAAATGCCTAAAACAGTTCTTTTATACTTAAGGGCAATCTCTTTCCGCGTCAGCAGATAGAGAAGATCCACCTTTCTCTGGAATGTTGGAGTCAGGGTCATCGTGAGTTCGAAAAATTCATTTAACCGTCATGCCGGCTGGACCCGGCTTTTTTCGGAATGACATCGGATAGGGACGCTGCTTCACAAACCAACCATCTCAAGATCTTTTTCCACCATTTCTTTGACAAGCTGTGGAAATGAAATCTCATGGTTCCAATTGAGTTCCCGGCGGGCCTTGGAGGATTCCCCAATCAGGATATCTACTTCAGCGGGACGGATCAATTCCGAATCTATTCTGACGAACTCTTTGTAGTCTAATCCCGCATGTTTGAATGCAATTTCTAGAAACTCCCGGACAGAGTGTGTTTCTCCCGTGGCCACCACGTAATCGTCCGGCTGGCTCTGTTGGAGCATGAGCCACATGGCTCTCACGTATTCTTTGGCGTGTCCCCAGTCTCTCTTGGCGTCCAGGTTGCCTAGTTTAAGTTCCCGGATCAATCCTTTCTTAATGCGGGCCACATGAGAAGTGATTTTGCGGGTGACGAACTCGTATCCTCTGCGGGGAGATTCGTGGTTATAGAGGATGCCGCTGGAAGCGTGAATACGGTAAGCTTCCCGATAGTTTCGGGTCAATTCGTAGCCGGCTTCTTTAGAGATTCCGTAGGCGGAACGTGGATGGAATTTTGTCGTTTCGGTTTGAGGGACTTCCGCGACTTTGCCGAACATTTCGCTGGAAGCCGCAAAGTAGAACCGGCAGTCCGGCTTATAATGTTTGACGGCCGCCAACACAAAATGGGTCCCATTGATGTTTGTGTTTAAGGTGGAGAATTCATCTTCAAAAGAGTAACTTACGAAACTTTGGGCTGCGAGATGATAACATTCGTCCGGTTGAACCTTTTGAATCACATGACAAAGGCTGGGATAGCTTTCCAAAGAGGCGGAATGGAGATGAATTTTTCCCAGAAGGTGTTTAATCCTCCAAAGGCGGTGTTCCGGATCCTCAATGGCGACCCGCCTCACAATTCCGTGCACTTCGTATCCTTTTTCTAAAAGGAGCTCCGACAAATAAGAACCGTCTTGACCCGTAATTCCCGTGATTAACGCTTTTTTCAAAAGAGCACCTCACTTCATTTCAACGATTGTACGATAACGATGGGAACGATAGAGAGCATCTAAGGTTCTCATCACGGCAACACCTTCTTCAGGAGCGCCCCAATATTTCTTTCTATGGGAGATGGCCAAAATAAAATCTTCCCATTCTTTTTTCCAGGTAAGATCTTCGTCTTTAAACTTTTCTTTTACTATTTCCGGAACAGAACCTTCCTTCCTCTTCAGACCCACGGTCAGGGTTGGGTGTCCGTAGCTGCCGCTGAGACCTTCGATCGTCAAAAACCCTTTCGTTCCAAAGATCTCAAATCGAAAGAGATTCTTCCACTGGGTCCAACTGGAATGGAACGAAGCGATCAGTCCCGACCTATATTTTAGCAAAGCGAAGCCGTTGTCTTCGATGGGCCGGACAGGCCAGTATGCGGTTTGGAGCATGGCGGCAGCTTCCGAGGGCTGTCCGCAAAACCATTGTATCAGATCAATCAAGTGAATCCCCTGATCCGTCAGTTCTCCTCCTCCCGCCATTTTGGCGTTGCCTCTCCACTCTTTCTCGTACCCTTCTCTTCCGCCATGTCCGTACTGAGCCCGGAGGTTGATCGGTTTACCGATGGCTCCGTTTTGCAACAAACGACGCGCTTTTTGAATGGCCGGATGGTATCGGTGGTTGAACCCGATTTTTAGTTTCCCGCTGCTCTTCCGCGAGGCTTGATAAATTTGTATAGCGTCTTTTAAGTTTCGGCCCATCGGTTTTTCCATTAAAACGTGTTTTCCTTGTCGAAGAGCGTCACAGGCAATCGGAGCCAGAAAGGAGTTGGGAGTCGAGACGATCAGGAGATCAACTTTTGGATCGCGGGTGACTCTTCGCCAATCCTTTTCCCAGCGTGTCCTGTTCCTTTCTAGAAGAGGAGTAAATTTAGGTTTTTGAATGTCCGCAACGCATCGTAGTTCACAGGATGGATCACTTGCGGCAATCTCGGCCCGCCGCTTCCCGATCAACCCGTACCCGATGACTCCCACCTGAAATTTATGCATATTTCTTATACCAAGTCGTTGGGGTGCCCGACATGGGTCACCACCTGAGTGCCTTCAAACGTGATGTTGTAGGGAAGCCGGGAATATCCTTTCCCATGCATAAATTGAGTTAACTCTTTTTGTTTGTCTGGACAGTAGAGCATGAGAAAACCGCCCCCCCCTGCTCCAATGATTTTGCCTCCCAAAACCCGATATTCTTGTTTCGCAAATTCATACAATTGGTCCACTTCCGAATAGGAAATCTTCGGGGAAAGTTTTCTTTTGTTTCGCCAGTGCGCATCCATCAGTTCTCCATAGCGGTCAAAATCTTCGCGCTCGATCGCTTTCAAAATCTGGAGACCGATCTCTTTAATCTGAAGAAGGCTCTCTTCCACCTGCGAAGAGCCGGGAGAGCTATTTTTCATGGCGCGGTCCTGATCTTGCAAAACTTCCACCGCGTCTCTCTTTTTGTTAAGAAAGTAAATAGGACTGTTCGCGATCATCTCCTCCAAAGCTAGGGATCCTAGGCGCAGTTGCCGCACCCGAACTTTTCCGTTCTTGCTGATTTCCAGAACGGTCATTCCTCCGAACGCGGCCATGTACTGGTCCTGTTTGCCGATCCCTTTTTTTAAAATTTCAATCTCAATGCGGCAGGCCTCCTCCGCAATTTTCTGTAAGGAGATATAATCTTTCCTGTGCGCGTGGATGGCCATCAGAAGCCCGACCAGATAACTGCTGGAGGAACCAAGTCCGGTGGAAGCTGGAATGTCGGCCAGGGAACTAATCTCAATGGAATCTGAGATTTTATTCAGTTTTAGGGCTTCGCGGGCCAATTCGTGTTTAAGAT
>JACPSV010000207.1 GCA_016193115.1 Elusimicrobiota bacterium | reverse complement strand
ATAGGCGCCGTCCTCATTTCTTTTTCCGCCATAAACGCCGCCAGTCAATGTCAGAACGCCGTCTTGGTTGTAAGCGTAATAAACCGTGGTTTCCTGTTTGGATTGTGTGCCGTCGTTCCATGCGCCGGGACTCTCATAATTGCTACTGTAAGGATGAGACGTTTCTGCGGACCACATGCGCGTTCTCACGGAAGAGATCAAGGCTTTGCCCAAAGCTTGAATCGCGACGGCATCATAGGTTTGCAAAATTTCGCCGCGGGTCCTATTTAGGAACGCGTCCACAGTTTCTAGCCATCCCTCACCGCTAGCCGACTTCAAAGATCCCGTCCGGACGCCGGTTCCTCGATTCTCCTCGTACTCGTAACGGACGGTCAGGCTTTGTCTGGAAGTGGTTCCGTCCAGATTGACCGCATTGGTCATGGAGACGCTTTCAATTATTTTCGCTTGACCAACGATGATTTTGTAAGTTTGATCAACGGTTCCGGTGGTCATATTTCCCCATCCATCGTTACTCCAAACTTGGCCATGCCCGGCGACATGGGCCAGTTGACCCGCAAGATGGCTTTGGTCCGCAGGATAAGGGTTGGTTCCGTCATTCAATTTTTCTCCGTAGTAGGTATAGGTCACCAGGATGGATTGCTTGCTGGACGATCCGTCCAGGTTTGTTCCCGGTAAAGAGTAGGATCCGGCTCCGCTCCAAGTCTGGGTCAGAGTCGTCTTCAACTTCGCTTGGCCGTTCACCAGAACAAAACTTTGATCCAAAATTCCGTTCGTCTCGTTGAATCCGTCGCTGCTCCAGATAGTTCCGGAACCGGAGGTGCGAATATCCCGCCTCCCGCCATAAAGACGCCCCACTCCATAGGCGCCTCCTGTAATTACCAGGTTCCCTTGTTTATCGAAGGCGTAGTAAACGATGAGGTCCTGTCTGCTCTGAGATCCATCTATGTTCGCGCCCGGTTGAGTGTACGCGGATGCGGATTCGTTATTTGCGTCCACGGACCAGGACTGTGTATGGCTGCTCACCATTTTTGCCTGTCCGTTCACGATCGCGTATTTCTGGTCCATGCTGCCGGCCATGACGTTTCCAAACCCGTCGTTGGAACGCGTCGCGCCGGTACCCGTTGCGGAGTTGATCACGCCGTTGTGGTAGGCATAATTCACAGTGATCGTTTGGCGTCCGGAAGAAGTGTCTAGGTTAATGGAATCCGAGCTGGAAACAGAACTTTTAAGTTTCGCCTGCCCTAGGGTCACGTTTGAAACCTCAAATTCCTGATGGATGACGGTTTTGGTTCTGTTTCCAAACCCATCGTCACTGAGAGAAATTCCGTCCGTGGCGGTTGCGCTCTCTAATTTTCCTGTATTCTGGTTGTACGCGTAGGTAAGGACAATGGCCGCGGTCTGAACATTTTGGCCGCCAAAACTTTGATCAGATCCGTCCATCCAAATAATGGAACCGTCCACATTTTCCGTAACCGTGGCGTTGATCGTTTTCGATAGTTTGGCTTGACCATTGTACGCGGTAAAATGCTGGGTGATATCGGCTCTGGAAATGTTGCCGAACCCGTCGTTAGAGACGCTTTTGCCTGCGCCCACGGCCGCGTTTCCGTTACCGGATATCAATTTCCCCGTGGCGGGATCGTAGGCATACGTGACGGTGAGAGCGGAACTCCCTTGGAGAGAAGCGGCTAAAGATTTGTCGGACTGGATTTCCGGAGGCATGAGACCCATCACATTCCAGGAACCGTCTAGGTTTTTTGTGTAGGACGCCGTTTCACTGATTTTCAGTTTGGCTTGCCCTTGAATCACGGTATAGGTTTGAAGAATATTGGAGACGGTGACGTTTTGGAAACCGTCATTGGAAACGCTGCTTCCGCTACCGAAAGCTGAGACGAGATTTCCTAATTTTTGACCGGATACATTTTTGGGAGTGCGCCCGGTTTCTCCGTAATAATGATACGTGACTTTGAGCGCTGTTCCGCCGCCTATCCCCATGGAGGATGAGGATCCGTCCGCATTCACCGTTCTGGAAGCAGTCAGACTTTCTTTTAATTTTGCCTGGCCGTTCACTAAAGAAAAATTCTGCCGGATTTCGCTGTATGTGGTTCCGCCAAATCCATCGTAGGAGGCGGATTTTGCCACGTTTGAGGCGGCCACAAAACCGTTTGTGTCCGGTTTCAGTTTGCCTGTACCTGTTTCGTAGTTGTAGGTAATCACCATTGCCTGCGAAGATTCCAGGGTTTCCAGCCTATCTTTGGCCGACTGCGCTTTGGCGGTCAATTCCGAAAGCATGGCTTTTTTAGAGTCCAGATCTGTCTGAAGAGAGTCTAGACGCGTCTCTTTATCTCCGATGGCGCTTATTTTATTTTGTCCGGCAATTTTTACAGCATTGTCAAAAACGGATTTAGCGGAGATCTTTCTTCCCGCATAGTCCGACTCTATGTCCTCATCTCTTCCGGATTTTCTGGTTTCCGCCGCGGCGATAGCGCCATCCTTAACTTGCGCCGCTTCGCTTTCGATCGCCTCAAACAAAATCTGCGCTTTACCCTTAACTGCGTTTTCTCCTACACCCGTACCCACCACACCGTCAATCCATTCCTTGAGTACGGTCTCTAAACCGGATCTGTAATCGGCTTTTGCGTCTCTTTTAGCGGCGTCGCGGGTAGCCGCCGCATCCGCCACTTTTTGCTCGTAGGTACTCCAGACGCTTTCTACGGTTGTATTGTACGTGTCCAATGCGGCCTGAACTTCGTCATCGAATATGTCGTGGGCGGCAGATTCTATGGTTTGGTACGTTTGGAACGCCGCTGCGCGCGTGGCCAGAAGGGCGCTCAGGGCCAGAAGGGCGCTCAGGGCGCTGCCCTGCGTGGTTGCCGTGCCCACGATTCCTTGATAGACGCCTGTGGCTGCGTTCTGCCTGGAATCGCGCGCGCTCCGCGCAGCCGATTCTATGCTTTGATAACTAGAACCGGCGACTCTTTGTCTCTCATTGCGAGTCCCAACTAATGCAGTGTTACTTGTTTGGTAAGCGGCGTACGCAGAAGCTGAACTTACCTGAAAGTTCAACTGGTGCGTGGCAGACTTCCAGTAGATCTCTCCATTGTCTACGTACGTGGCTGCCGCAAAAAGAGCGTTATATTGATCCACATAACTATAATAGGCAGCGCTCTCGGCTGTCACATAATCGGCCTGCGCGTCATTAAATTCATCCACATAGGCCTGCCACGCGGCGCTTTCCGTTTCAGTATAGGCGGTTCCGGCGGCATTC
>JACPSV010000154.1 GCA_016193115.1 Elusimicrobiota bacterium | reverse complement strand
GGGCTGAAGGGTTGGAGAGCAGAATGGTTTTCCCTAACAATAAGATCTGAAAAGAGTTTTCCTGTCACGGGCGCAAGCAAGACGCCGTTGCGAAAATGGCCGCTGGCCACATAAACGTTCTGTTTGCCCGGAACCAATCCCATCAGCGGCAACCCGTCCGGGGATCCTGGCCTTAACCCTACCCAAACACCTTTGAACGGGAATGAAGCCAGATCGGGAAAAATCTGGGTCGCATAGTCGGCCATTTTTTGGGTGGCCGTCTTGTTTTCTGATTTATCGAACCCGCGATTCTCCATTGTGGCGCCCAGAAAAATGTGGCCGTCCATTTTAGGCACAAAGTAGCAGCTGATCGGATCGTGGCCGGGAGTTTTCCCCGCATAAACCGGCGATTCCCACTGGTTTCTCCAAGGCCACTTCTCCGGCATTTGAAATATCAGGATCTGCCCTTTCACCGGCTCTACGGGAACCAAACCGTTCAACAGTTTTCCGGTCCAAGAACCGGTGGCAAATATAAATTTCCCGGCGATAAATTTGGAGACATTCGTTTCCACAAAATCCAGCCTCTCATTTTGGAGATTGACCGAATCGAAACTTTCATATTCAAAGAACTCCACTCCCATCTTTTTTGCAGATTCGGAAAATGCCAGAGCCAGACGGCTGGAAGAGACCTGCCCTTCCTGAGGAGCCCAAAAACCGGCGCGGTAACTCTTTTCCAAGAATGGGAACTGAGAGGACACTTGCGAATCTGTCCACCACTCACATTCCAAACCGGACTGTTTTTGCCAGAGCAAACGATTTTTCAGTTCCTCATCCTGTTCCAGAGTATAGGCCAGAGACAGGATCCCGCTGGGCATGTAACCGATCTCGACCCCTGTCCGTTCCTTGAGATCCGGCGCAAGAGATCTAAATAGTTCACGGCTCTGAAGAGCCAGGCGCAGGAAGGGACTCTCATGGTCACATTCCACTTGCGCAGCCAGCATGCCGGCCGCTCCGCTGGAAGATTCTTCGCCGACCGTATTTCTTTCGATGACGCCCACCTTCAATTTGCCGTCCGACTCTTTAGCCAAAAAATAAGCGATCGAGCAGCCTATGACGCCGGCGCCGATAATGACTACGTCAAATTTCTTTTCGTAGGAATAGTTACTCATGGAAAGAAAACGTTTGGCTGGGATTGATGACCAGGAGTGATCGGGGGTCGGGGCATTCCCCTACCCACGTAGATTCCAGTTCCGACCGTTCGGTTTCGTCGGGAAAATCTTTTAGGCGTCTTAATGTGGATAAATCGGTTATGCGGTTGAATACATAGAGAGAGACTTGAGGTTCCCCTATTGTTTTTTCCGTTCCTAAAGAGAGGGTAGAAAAAAAATCTGGTTCGTTTCCCACGCAGAGAATTTTCTCGCGCCCGGACTGAAGAGTAATCTTCTTAACGCCTTCCCCGCGTTCAAGCTCAAATAATAAGGGGACGATCCTGTCTTCCCACATCTCTTTAGAAAGAGGAACGACTTCCTCTATTCGCAGGGAATGTACGATTTTCTCCTTGAGGAGAGATTCTATGCCCACTCGGTGATTTCGATCCGGTCTTTGATAACTTTCTTGGTTGGGTAGAGCGGCACGACAATTTCTTCAGGCTTAAACCAGAGTTTGATTTCTCTTTCCGATTCGGAAGGGGAAGAAGAAGCGTGGATCACGTTTTCATACACGCCTTTGGTTGTGATGCGTCCATAGGCGCCGCGGATTGTGGTCGGTTCCGCCTCTTCCGGATTGGTGGCGCCGGCAATTGTGCGGACTTTTTGGATGGCGACTGGCCCTTGGTAGACGAGCGCCAAAACCCGTTCGCAATGGTGGTGCTTCCCCTGAATATAGACGATCAGATCATCGAAAAAAGGGCGGCCTTTAAGCTGCTCGTAATGTTTTTCCGCCAACTCTCTGGAAACGCAGACCACTCGCGAACCAATGATGGTCAAACGGGTCTCGGAAAGTTTTGTTAGGATGTTGCCGGTGAGAGACTTTTTCAGACCGTCCGGCTTGATGAGAACAAGAGTTTGTTGCATTTCACCTTCTTCCTCGATATCTTTCTGCGTGTCATCCATGGTTATTTTCCTATAACATCTAAGGTACAACCATTCCTTCCTAAAGGACGAGAGTGAGACTTCGTCTCCTCCAGTCGCTGAAGCTCAGTCATGGACTTTAGATTTTAGCAAATCTCGGGCGATTGTCAAAGAGTCGGGTTTTCTAGTAGAATACTGCTTTGTGATCCATGCGGGGACTAGTTCATCGGCAGAACGCTCGGTTCGGGACCGAGAGGCGGAGGGTTCAATTCCCTCGTCCCCGATTAGAATTTGGCAGACAGGCTGACGCGGTAAGTGTTGCCCAGGTTTCCAAACGGGACCCAGGCAAAATCAATACTGTAACTTCTCCACCCAAAACCGGCTCCGGCGCTGAGTGAAGAGAGACCGCTGATCTCCGTGATGGTGGTGGTATTGAATCCTCCCCGTCCGGCCAGCCACATCTCACCTGAGATAGGTTTTACGTACTCCAACCCAAACGCTCCGCTGGGATCGTTATCCCGCGGGAAATCGGCGTCCAACGCCAAGAGAAGCCGTTGACGGATACGGTAAGAAGAACCCACCTTGACCACAATGGGCAGTGGATCCGATTCGTCCTTGAACTTCAGGTTAGACCCGATGTTTTGCACCGACACGCTCAACGCGCTCTCTTCCGTTGGATGCCACCCCACTCCCAAATCTGCCGCGCCTGCCACGGCGGTCTCTATAATTCTGGAGCGGATAAACTTCCCTGCAATTCCCCAACTGAAACCTTCACCTCCTTTCTCAATGATGCGTGTAAACCTGGAACCCCAACCAATACTGACCGCCATGTGAGACGGTTGGAACTGGCCTACATTCACGCCAAACTCGTTCGTCTCATCAATGGAACCCACATTCACGTACTGTACGCCAACTCCCAGTGTGCCTGCATCTCCGATGCGTTTGGCGTAGGAAGCAAAATCGTAGGCGATCGTCTGCAAGTAGCTGGCGTGCATGAAAGAAATAGAGTTCCCTTCCACGCGGTCTAATCCGGCCGGGTTCCAATAGACGGAGTCCGATCCATCGCTCACGGCGGTATAGGCCTCTCCCATGGCGATGGCCCGCGCGTTCACGCCCAACCGCAAGAATTTAGCGCCCGTCGTTCCCACGGTTTTGCGGCCAAACGCGTTTAGAATATCCACGCAGAGGAGGAAGGTTAGGACTAAAGTTAAACTTCTTTTTCTATTCATGGTTTTTTTCCTATTTCTCCACTCCCACTTTGAGAACTTTTCTCGACCCGTTCGCTCCTTCAATTAAAACCAGATACACGTCGCTTGACACTCTTTCTCCATAGGAGTTCTTCGCGTCCCAACGGAAAGTTCCCGTCGCATCCGCTGTGAGTTCCCGCACAAGTTCGCCCAAGAGAGTGTAGATCTTGATGCTGGCGTGGGCGCTCAAGTTTGTGAACGTCATCTCTGTCTGTCCTCTGTGCAGACGCAGAGGGTTGGGGAACACGGACGCCTGCTCAACGTCGCTCGCGGGAGCCAGAGCCATCAACTGGAACTTGCTGAACCGCCGGGTCGTTCCGGTCGCGCGTTTCTCGGAGGTGTTGATGCTTGTGGGTAATGTCATCCACTTCTGCGCGGACTCTTCAAAACGGCTTATGACAAGAGTTTGCGGATCTGTGTTGGAGATATCAGAACTTCGATACTCCATCGCTATTGTCACGGGCTTGACGGGTTTAATATCTCTATCGGTGGTGATTTCTAATCCTATCCCGAAACCACTCAAAACTGAAGGGGCGCCCAACGCCACCGAATCGAATGTCCCACCTCCATCCGAGGTAGCAGGTGCGCCCCTAAAAGCTGAGGTCGCGGCAGGGAAACTGGTCGGTACCCTGACGCGCACTTTGACCAAATCGGAGAACGCTCCCACAGGAATCGTGGTTCTCAGTTCCCCGGAATTTAAGTTGAGTCTCAGAACGAGTGTTCGTGTACTTGTGTTTGCGATGGTTGTTTGTAAATCTTGGGTAGATCCCGTAGAGATTGTAATTTCTAAAGTATCCTCTACCCTCTGAACCCGTATTGTCCCGGACGCAATTTCCACGATGATATCGCCAGCCGTGATTGGCACCGTTTGGGAGCTGGTGACTTGCAGACCATTGGCAATTGTAAGCACGGTGACTTGAGTTGCGGTCGGTATCGCCAACTGATAACCGTTCCCATAGGACACGGTCGCTGTCTGAGTGCTCAAGAGGGTTTGTTGTGTCGTGCCATCCGCAAGAGAGGTGTTGGTGATGGTGACTCCGGCGTCCGCTGTCACGGTGGTTGCGCCCGCGTCCACGACGCCGCCCGTGGAAACGATCGTTTCCGCCGGCGGGAGCACGGTCGAGATTGCCGTGGCAAAATCCGTGGCGATTGTGTCGCTATTTCTGGCTCTCACTCTAAAGTAGTAGGTCCCTCCAGCCGTGAGCCCGCTGACCGTGGCCGTAGCGCTGGTCAGACCTACCGAGAATGCGATGGGGGTAGAAATCCCGGCGGCAAATGCGAAGTTGTCCGTAGATTTGCTGACCTCATAAAGCACCGT
>JACPSV010000153.1 GCA_016193115.1 Elusimicrobiota bacterium | reverse complement strand
GGTGGCGATCAATGGCATTGAACAGCTCGCTCTGACCAAACTGGACGTTTTAGCCGGAATCCACCCGTTAAAAGTTTGCACATCGTATCGGCACGGCGGCAAAAAAATACTGCACTTTCCCAACAGCAGAAGGGTTCTTGAGGAGTGCCGACCCAATTACGAAACCCTGTCCGGATTTGGCGAAATACCAAATACAGTTCGACGGTTCCGGGATCTGCCAAAAGAAGCCCAAAAATATATTCAGTGTTTGGAGGATCTATCCCGGGCAAAAATGGGGTTCGTTTCTTTAGGGCGCAGCCGCGACGAAACGATCCGTATCGAGAAAAAGTCGTTGTGGGCCTAAATAGGGACAGCGCCCTATTTTCGGGCGCTGTCCCTATTTCCACACCACTCGCAGACTTGGTTTCTGCCGGACTGTTTGGCTTTATAGAGCGCGGAATCTGCCCGACGGATTAGTTCTTCCGGTGAAGGGGATTCCGGCAAATAGTGAGCTACTCCTAGACTGGCGGTGACTTTTACCTTCTCGCCCTGCGGTCCTTTCACGTTCGTCTCTTCCACCGATTTCCTAATTTTCTCCGCCGTCTCAATCACTTCTTCGCAAGGAGCTAACCCAATCAAGATGGAAAATTCTTCTCCTCCGTATCGGGCAATCGTCACTCCAGGGTCGAGAACGGACTGCATTGTTTTTGCCACTTCTTTTAACACTTGATCTCCCGTAGGATGACCATAGGTATCGTTCACGGACTTAAAGTGATCCAAATCCAGAATCAAAATGGAGAAGGATGTTCCATACCGTTTGGAGAAATTGACTTCTTCCTGCAAACGTTCCAGAAAAATGCGGCGCAGGTAAAGGTCTGTCAAGCTATCTCTCCGGCTTCGTTCCAGAGTTAGGCGATAGAGAGAAATTTTGTGGAATCCCAACCCCAAAATCTGCGCGCTGGAAACGATCTTATCGGAAATCTCTTTGGGATGGGGATTCTTCAGGAGAAACCCCAGAAGCCCCTGCAATCGCCCTTGCCACCGCACCGGCTGACCCAAGATTGTATACCCTTCAACCGCCTGGGTTGGAAGACTCTGCGCCCAACCGGTTTCGGGAATGAAGGATGAGAGGTAGCGATCTCTGGGACGATTGAGAGTCATCGGAACCGTTCTCAAAATTCCTTTCCATTCCTCTTCCTTCAGAGAACCTGAGACAAAAGTAGGTTCCCAACACTTTTCCTCAATTACCGCGAGGCCGTCGGATCCGCCCGGCGCGGCAGGCGTCCGGTTCAGTAGTCTGGCAAACGTAAATCCTACGATGGCGCTCTCTTGGGAAAACAGGGAACTCAAATCTTTCAGGATGGGGGACTCCTCCATGTGGGTGACCAAACTTCTGGCAAAACTGTACCTCTCCGCAATCTGATCCAGCTCCTGCGAAAGTCTCCGTCGCGTATTTTCCCATTGATTGCATTCCGACTCACAACTGGAAACATCCGTTTGGGAGGAGATCTGACGATTGAAAGAACGTTTTACCGCTGTGTGCACCTCTTGTTTCAGTGGAAACTGGTAAAGACCCACTCCGACAAAAAGGATCGCATACAAAATGCCTATGTGTGTCATCTCTAAATGGATACCCAGAAACACCGCCGTCACGGCTAGAACGAAAGCCGCAAGCAAGCCCCTTCGACCTTTCCCTTGAAAAGGCAGAACCAGAAGAGTCAGGGAGAGAAGAGGGAGCAGCGCAAAATAGTTTTTCATGAGGTCACAATCCTGTTCCGTCCGCTCCCTTTAGCTTTATAGAGAGACTGATCCGCAGATTGCAGGAGAGAAAGAGGCGTATCCATGGAAGCGGTAAGAGAGGAAACGCCTCCGGAAATTGTGACGGGGATCTGCTCAAAACCGATAGGGTGTGCAGCCACCCTTTGACGGATACGATCCGCAATCTGAGAGGCATTTTCCAGAGTGGTGAGAGGCATCAGGACGACAATCTCTTCCCCGCCATAACGGGCGCAGAAATCGGTCTCTCTTGTTTGTCCCATTACGAATGCCGCCACGGATTTCAAAACCTCGTCCCCCACGTTGTGCCCCCAAGAATCGTTCACTCGCTTGAAAAGGTCAATATCAAAAAAAATTAAGGATAGGGGCGACCCGCTCTTCCGGGATCGAAAGAATTCCTCCTCAATCTTTTCGTCAAACCGGTAACGCGCATAGAGTCCCGTCAAAGCGTCTTTCACGGCCAGAGATTCTACCTTTTCATAATAGACCGCGTTGGATACGGACAAGGAAACGAGACTGCTGATATCCGCCAAGAACCGCCGATCTTCTTCGTCCCACAATCTGGTTTGGGGAGACTCCAGGATCAGAGAACCAATCACGCCATTTTCCCTCTCAATGGGAGCGGAGAGTAAGGATCCCCTGCGATCCGCAGGATCCTGGAAAAACCTCTGATCCTGTGAAAAGTCCTGTATCCAGAGAGGAATTCGGTACTTGGTCAACCATTGTCCCACGGCGTCATCCTTGGCGGGGTTGTTAGGAGAATCGAAGAGATGGAGACTGGCTTGAGCGTCTTTCTCCCCGCCAAACAGTTTAAGCAGGGAACTCCCCACCATCGTCTGCACGTCCTTGATCTGGAGACTCGCAGCCAATTCGTCCGTAAACGCGCGGAGCTGGGTGTACCGCGCAATCCTCTCTTTCAGGCCATGGCAGGAATTTTCCAAGCCCTTTTTCTTTTGACGATATTCGGATGCCTGAACTTCCAGTTTCTCAATTTTTTCCTGCAGATGGTGGATCTCCATGTCTTTCCTCTCTATCATTCTGCCCGCCAACCAAAAGAGAAGCCAGAGCCATCCCATCTGCAAAAGAAATAGGAACGGAATCCCATATTGAATGTCCCCAACGGAAAATATGAACCCGCCAATCCCGACCAGCAAAGAGATCACAAACATACCGGCCGTACTCAAGGG
>JACPSV010000152.1 GCA_016193115.1 Elusimicrobiota bacterium | reverse complement strand
CCCAACCAGATCAAACCTTCCTAAAGAAACGTTATCTTGAGTCATGGGCCGTTCCCCTTGCAGGACGTGCACCGTCACGGCGGGCTGATTATCCGAAGCGGTCGAGAAGATTTGAGATTTCTTGACCGGTATAGTCGTATTTCTTTCGATCAGTTTCGTGAATACACTGCCCAAAGTTTCGATGCCCAATGAAAGCGGGGTCACATCCAGAAGGAGAACGTCTTTCACCTCGCCGGTCAGGACGGCCGCTTGCACTGCCGCTCCGATGGCAACACACTCCATGGGGTCCACGCCGCGTTCCACTTTCTTGCCTACGTGGTCTTCCACAAATTTTTGGATGATGGGCATGCGCGTGGGGCCGCCGACCAATATGATCTTAGAAATGTCGGACGGTTTGAGTTTCGCGTCCGAAAGAGATTGGTCAATGGAATGCTGGCAGCGGCTGACGATGGGTTCCACGATGGATTCCAGTTTTGCCCGGCTCAGTTTCATGGTCAAGTGCTTAGGGCCGTTGGCGTCGGCCGTGATAAATGGCAGATTGATGTCTGTTTCCAGGATATTGGAAAGTTCTATCTTCGCTTTTTCTGCCGCTTCCCTCAGCCGTTGCATGGCCATTTTGTCGTTTCTGAGATCAATGCCGCTCTCTTTCTTAAATTCGCCGGCGATGTGGTCAATCAAAGAGTTGTCCATGTCCGTTCCGCCCAGCTGCGTATCTCCGCTGGTAGAAATCACTTCAAATACCCCACCGCCAAAATCCATGATCGTGACATCCAGGGTGCCACCTCCCAGATCGAAAACAAGGATCTTCTCTTCCTTGCCTTTTTTGTCTATTCCGTAAGCCAGGCAGGCGGCGGTAGGCTCGTTGATGATGCGGACGACTTCCAAACCTGCGATCGTGCCCGCGTCTTTGGTGGCTTGTCTCTGGTTATCGTTGAAGTAGGCCGGAACCGTGATCACCGCCTTTTCAATTTTTGTGGAGAGATAAGACTCCGCGTCTCTTTTAACTTTCTGCAGAATAAACGCGGAGAGTTGTTGGGGAGTGTATTCTTTTCCGTGGATTGGATATTTATAGTCTTGACCCATTTTTCTTTTGAATGCGGTCAGGGTTCCTTCGGGATTTGTGACGGCTTGCCGGCGCGCCGGTTCTCCGACGAGAAGCTGTTCGTCTTTCGTGATGGCCACGAAAGAAGGGAACGCCTTCCCCCCCACGGAAGTTCCTTCTGCGGAAGGGATGATCGTTCCTTTGCCGCCTTCTAGAATCGCCGCCGCAGAGTTGCTGGTGCCTAAATCAATTCCAATTATTTTTGACATGTCATTCTCCTCCAATGTT
>JACPSV010000181.1 GCA_016193115.1 Elusimicrobiota bacterium | reverse complement strand
TGGATCTGGTATTGACGACTGGGGGAACAGGCTGTACTCAAACCGACGTCACTCCGGAAGCCACCCGAAAGGTGATCGAGCGCGAAGTGCCGGGCCCGGCGGAGATGATCCGTTTTTTTTCACTGTTTGCAAATCGAGGAAAGAGTAAGTTTCCGGTCTCGCTTTTATCTCGAGGCGTTTGTGGGATCCGCGGAAAAACCCTGATCCTAAATTTGCCCGGATCTCCGCAAGGATCTCAAGAATCGTTGCGCTCGGCGCTGCCTTTGTTGCCCCATATCGTAGAACTGATGAGAAGGGATTGAGATGAAAAGAGGAGTTTTCATTACTCTGGAAGGATCGGACGGGTGCGGGAAAACGACGCAAACCGTCCGTCTCAAAGAAAAACTCGCGCGCAAAGGGTTGAAGGTAGCGCACACGCGCGAGCCGGGCGGAACCTCTTTTGCGGAAAATTTGCGTCAAATCATCCTCAATCCGAGAAACAAAATTTCTCCGATTGCGGAGCTTCTTCTCTACGAAGCCAGCCGGGTACAGCATACTCAAGAAATTCTTCTGCCGGCCTTGCGGCAAGGTAAAATCGTTCTCTGCGAAAGGTATACCGACGCCACCGTCGCGTACCAAGGGTACGGAAGGAAAATAAATCCGCGATGGATTGAAGATCTCAACCGTATGGCGACAGGCGGTCTAACGCCCGATCTGACGATTCTTTTGGATATTCCCGTGGAAGAGGGTTTGAAAAGAGCCCGCAAATCCGGCGGGAAACGGGGAGACAGATTGGAAAGGGAAAATCTTTTGTTCCATCGGAGAGTGAGACGGGGGTACGTCCATTTGGCGAGAAGAGAGCCGCAGAGAATAAAGGTTGTTTCCGCGCGCGGGACGGTAGCGGAGGTGGAGAATAAAATCGAGAACGTCCTTCGGTCCAAATTCCCACAATGGTTTTAGGACAGACACAAAATATTCTCTGGGCAGATTTAAGGGCTGGAAGGGTGGCGGAGAGTTATCTCCTGGTTGGCGGCTCTGACGGAGACCGGCGCGCGGCTGCGCTTGAGTTTGCGCAATCTCTGAACTGTCAGGGAGGCACATTAGGTTTTCGCGAAGGCCCCTGCGGGGATTGCTCTTCTTGCCACAGGATAAAGGAAGAGAACCACCCGGACGTTTTTCGGCTGGACTTTGAGTCGCAAGGGAATCTGCTGGCTTTAAGCCCGGAAAAAAAAGCTAAACAAAAAGAATATCAGATTGACGCGGTGCGTCTGCTGGTGGAAAGAGCGTATCTTTCTCCCTTGGAAGCGCGGGAAAAAATATTTATCATTGACGGAGCGGAACGGTTGAGCGAGGAATCTGCCAACGCGCTTTTGAAAGTGTTGGAGGAGTCTCCCAGCAAGGCTCACTGGCTTTTATTGACGTGCAACCCGGACCAGGTCATTCCCACGGTCAGGTCCCGTTGCCGGAAGATCCCTTTGGATTTTCCGCTCTCAGGAGCGAGGGACGAAAAGGATCCGGAGATTGAGAAGTGGGTCCAGGAATCTTTGGAAAGAAAGGGAAAAAATGCGATTGCACTTGCCTCTCGAATCCTCGCCGACAGGAAACCCGGCCAGCAGAAAAAAGATTTAGCGCAATTTCTAAAAGTTCTATCCGGGAAGATGGAAGAACGCTTGAGAGATGACCCCAGCATTGAGAATGTGGGCAAGCTGGAGACGATTTTACAATCGCAAATCGATCTGGAAAGAAACGTTTCCCCCCAGCTCCTCTGCGAAACAGTATTGTTTTCCCTATGAAGAAATTTTATATCACCACTCCGATCTATTACGTCAACGATAAGCCTCATATCGGCCACGCCTACACGACGGTTGCGGCCGACGTGTTGGCGCGCTGGAAAAGAATTTCCGGCGAGCAAGTTTTTTTCCTCACGGGCACAGACGAACACGGCACCAAGATAGCGCAAGCGGCGGCGCATCTGCAATCTTCGACTCAGGACTATGTGGACCGTTTGGCGCTTGAGTTTCAGTCGTTATGGAAAATATTGAACATCTCGAACGACGATTTTATCCGCACGACGGAAGACCGTCACAGGCGGGTGGTGCAGAACGTTTTTCAGAAGCTTTACGAGAAAGGCGAGATCTACAAAGGTTTCTATGAAGATTGGTATTGCGTGTCCTGCGAAAGTTTCTGTCTGGAGAGTCAGGTAGTGAACGGAAACTGTCCGGAGTGCGG
>JACPSV010000180.1 GCA_016193115.1 Elusimicrobiota bacterium | reverse complement strand
GATTCTCAGTTTCATTAAGTTAAAAAGAATGGGCCAATGAAAATAGAACCACAAAAAGTATTCCAGCAGCTCTTGTCCTCCAAGGGTCTTAAGTGCACCAAGCAGAGAGAGGAGATACTCGACTACCTTTTAAAGGCGAGAAAGCACGTGACTCCCGAGGAAATGTACCGGGACATTAACCGGAAGGACCCCGCTTTGGGACGGGCTACGGTGTTCCGCACACTGCACCTACTGGAGGATTCAGGGTTTGCCAACTCCATTCATTTGGCGAACGGACGCCAAGCGTATGAGCATAAATTTGCGCGGCCGCACCATGATCACATGATCTGCGTGGAATGCAGCGCCGTGATCGAATTTTCCAGCGCCACGATTGAGCGCATTCAAGAGCAAATCACAAAAGAGCACACGTTTTCCCCTCTCTGGCACCGGCACGAAATTTTTGGGAGATGCAAAAAATGCGCTTCCCCGGGAAGAAACTAAATGATACCTGATCTCAAAATCGTCCCAATCGCGCCGTCTTATAGGAAGCAGCCTGTGAACCCTGAAACCCATCGGGAAGAACGCTGCCGGTGCGGCCATCTACTCGCTTTGCTGGACATCGAAGGCATCGAAATGAAATGCAAACGCTGCAAAAGACTTCATCGGATCACGCTGCGCGATCTTTCAGGATTTATCAAAGACAGAGGACCTCGGGAGTCCGGATCTAACCTGACACCGGCCGCACCATGCCGGTGTCTAAAGTAAAGGCAGGGAAATGACATGAAACGACACAAACTCCTCCTCAGCATTCTCAGCATCGGGCTGCTCTCTTGCGCCATGCTGCGCGCTGATGAGAAAACGGAAGAAAGAAACACGGACAAGAGAGGAGAGATTTCTGGCCCTGTGGCGCAAGGTCTCTATTCCAAGCCCGTCTGGAGAAAGATGGGACGGGGTTCCTACTTGGGCGGATACATGGACTTTGAGTACCGCAGCCGTCAAGATGGAAAACAAAAGTTCGAGGCGCTGCGCATGGTGCCCTTCATTTATGCGGATATCGCCGAAGGATTGAGATTCGCCACTGAGATTGAGTTTGAACACGGCGGGGCCACTTCCAGTGGAGGCGGAGACGCGAAGCTGGAATTCGCTTTCCTGGATTATGACTTATTGGGCGAATCTCTGGGGTTCCGGGGCGGCATTCTGCTCGATCCTCTGGGCAAGTTCAATCTCATCCACGATTCCCCCATCAATGACTTAAACGACAGACCGCAAGTCAGCCGGCTGATTCTACCTTCCACGTTCTATGAACCGGGAGCCGGATTCTTTGGCACACTGTATCCAACGGATTCGTCCAAAATGGATTATCAGATCTACGTGACCCAGGGATTTAATGGCGGGTCCAACGGAAACGGGAAAATCTCCAACACCAGCGGTCTCCGCAACTCGCGCAGCAATGTGAACGGCACCGGAGACAATAATGAACAAGTGTCTTATGTCGGGCGGATAGGTTTTTCTCCCATTTTGGGTTCCGAGATAGGGGTTTCCCTGCACACGGGCACCTGGGATGACGCAGGCAAGAACAACTTAAACGTCTATGCCCTGGACTGGGGATTCCAATGGAAAGGTTTGGAGTTTTTAGGTGAGTATGGGAACGCCGAGATCGAAAGAAGCACGCCCACTCACACCTCCGTCCCCGGCAGAATGGACGGCTATTACTTGCAACTCAATTACCACTTTCTGGAAGACGCGATCCGCAAAGGTTCTGTTTTTACAGGAGTGGCTCGATGGGATCACACGGATCTGGATCTCTTGAACCAAACCTCCGCGCAGACAGCCAACAGCGCCCAGAGGCTGACATTAGGCTTGAATTTCAGGCCAATCGAACAGACCGTCTTCAAAATTGATTACCAAATTAATTATGAGGACCTGGCGCCCGCGCGCACGCACAACAACGCCTGGGTTCTGGGGTTCGCGACTTACTTCTAAACGATATGGCGACGAGGAGAAGGACGTCCAATCATCTGATTCTGGCGTTCCTTCTCCTCGTTCACGCGGGAAACCTGGCGTGGAGCAAATCGGGAGACCGCTCTTATCCTGAATTTGTGGAGCAGGTCTTTCTCACGGAAGAAAGAGCTTTGAAATCCGTATTCCCGGATTCAGAGAATGTGGATCGAGATGTTCACGCCTTTACGGAGGTGGAGAGAAAAAAAATAGAGTCCCGTCTGGGATGGACTCTCTCCGAAAAAGAGGTGACGGTCTATCGCGGATACCGCAATGGCGCGCCTTCGGGATATGCTCTGATCACGGAAGAGATCGGAAAATTCAAGCCGATCACATTTATCGTAAAGACCTCGAACGAAGGGAAGATTGAAAGGATAGATATCATGGTCTATCGGGAATCGGTTGGTTCCGAAGTGAAACGTCAAAGGTTCCTAAGACAGTTCCGCGGGAAAAGAGCCAAAGATCCCCTGCGCATCAACCGCGACATCTTAAATGTGACCGGAGCGACCATGTCCGTGCAAGCCATCACCGCCGGAACCAAGAAAGTTCTGGTCATTCTCGAGGAGCTCTACTTGAAGAAATAGGATTATGGATCAAATAATTTGGAAAAAAATTCATAACTGGCTGGGAATCTCCAGCGCGATTTTCCTAACAGGATTGCTTCTGACGGGATTGCTCCTGAACCACCCATCTTCTTTGAAGAAAAATGTGGTGGAAACCATTCAAATTCACCCTGCGAACCCCAACCAATTGTTTCGCGGAGGAGAGGAGGGATTTTTCCGTTCGAGCGACGGCGGTAAAATTTGGGAAGAGGTTCCCATGCTGTATCCTCCGCAAGAATTGAGCGATATCGCTTTTGCTCCGGAGGATCCAGAAAAAATCTATATTCTAGAGAGATGGGGCAGGATCCTGACCTCCAAAGACGGCGGCCATATTTGGAATGCCGTCCCCCTCCCGTTTGATCCGCAATCGGAAGGAGTTGAGCTTAAACAATTGTCTATTGGTCCGTTGGGAGAAAT
>JACPSV010000179.1 GCA_016193115.1 Elusimicrobiota bacterium | reverse complement strand
TTTTTCCTGATATTTCAGAGTGAAAATACAGAAAATAGTCCCCTTCAAATACAAGAAACAGTACCGTACTCTTCAATTTGAGGGCGGTTATACCCTTAAACTGCATGAGGAACTCATCGCAGCGCGCCATCTGATGGAAGGATGTACCCTGGAAGACGAAACTCTAAGCCAGCTGATCCTGGAAGAAGAGAAAAAAGAAGCGTTTGAGCATGCTCTTCTTCTTCTGAATTTGCGCGACCACAGCGAGAACGAGATGGAAGAGCGTCTCAAACGGAAGGGGTTTTCAAAAAACGTCGTGCAGTGGCTTCTGGGCGACCTAAAATCAAAGAAATTGGTAGACGACTCCCGATTTGCCAAGAATTTTACGGAAATCAGTCTGAAAAAGAAAAGATTGGGACAAGAAAAGATTGAAGAAGACTTAGCCCGGAAAGGGATCCAACCTCAAATCATCCAAGATACGCTCGACACCTTGCTCAAGGATGTTTCTGATCCGGTATTGGATGAAGAGGAAAGAGCCTACCAGTCTCTCTTGAAGAGACTTAAACAAATTAAAGGTGTGGATCCCAGAGCCGTCTATCGAAGACTTTATGACCATTTGTCGCGCCGAGGATACTCTTCGGATACCATAGAAAAAACGCTCTCCCGCTACAGCCGGGAATGCAAAGAAACAGGAAAGGAGGCATTGGATGTCACAGAATAAAAAGATAGCTCTGATCTCCGTTTCGGACAAGACGGGATTGGTGGAACTGGCAAACGAGCTTGCCCATCTTGGATTTGAAATTTTGTCCACGGGAGGAACAGCCAAATCGTTGCGCCAAGCGGAGATTACCTGCACCGAAGTGAAGGAGTTCACCGGGTTCCCGGAAATTCTGGAAGGAAGAGTGAAAACGCTCCACCCCAAGATATTCGGCGGCATCCTCTACTCACGAAATAATCCTGCGCATACGGGCGACATGGACAGGCTGGACTTGCCTCCGATAGACTGCGTGATCGTGAACTTGTACCCTTTTGAAAAAATACATCTGGAAAACAAGATCCCAAAATCTGAGATGTTGGAATTTATTGATATTGGAGGGGTTTCTCTGCTGCGAGCCGCCGCAAAGAATTTTCAAGACGTGATCGTCATCTGCGATCCCGAAGATTACGTCAGGATTCAAGAGGAACTTAAACAAAACGGCTCGATCTCCCTCAAAACAAGAAAGGAACTGGCCTCTAAAGCGTTTGCCCACACAGCCCATTACGACAGCATGATCGCAAAATATTTCCGGGAAGTTTCAACTTCGGACTTCAAAACAAACATTAGTTCCGCCCGTTCGGAAGAGCGGACCGTTGCCAACGTTTTTCCGGAAGAGCTGAGCATCGGACTGCGAAAAGTTTCTGATCTGCGCTACGGAGAAAACCCGCAGCAAAAGGCTTCCCTTTACCAGGAGTCCGGAAGCAGGGAATGGGGCGTCGTTCACGCGGAAATTTTGCAGGGCAAAGAGCTTTCTTTCAACAATTACCTGGACTTGGACAACGCTTGGCAAATTGTAAATTCCTTGTCTTTGGGACACTCTATGAAAAACGGATCTCCGCTTTCTTTATCCGGATCGGAAGTGGCCTGCGTCATCATCAAACATACCAACCCTTGCGGAGTGGCGATCGGGAAAAGCCCAGCGGAATCGTTCCAGACCGCGTTTGACGCGGACTCTTTGAGCGCTTTTGGAGGCGTCATCGGCTTTTCCAAGGCGGTGGATGAGGAGACCGCTTCTTTGATCACAAAAACTTTCTTTGAATGTTTGATCGCTCCAGACTACACGCCCGGAGCTTTAGAGATATTCAAGAAAAAACCTAATTTGAGGGTTTTGCGTCAAAAAACAACCCTGACTCTGCCGTACGAGTTCGATATTAAAAAAATTTCCGGCGGATTCCTAATCCAAGAAATGGACTCTCTCTCTGAGGTCGCAAACCAGAAAGAAAGCTACAAAATAGTCAGCAAGAGAGCGCCCACGCCCGAAGAGATTTACTCTCTTGATTTCGCATGGAAAGTCTGCAAACACGTGAAATCAAACGCCGTTCTGTTAGCGCGCGGAGCCGCGACTTTAGGAGTCGGCACGGGACAAATGAGCCGGATAGATTCCTTAAAGATCGCAGTGCATAAAGCCGGATTAGAAGCGGAAAAGGCGTTTCACGGGCCAGAAGCCCGATTTTCCAGCCGGAACCCCATACTTCCGCTAGTCATGGCTTCGGACGGATTCTTTCCGTTTCGGGACTGTGTGGACGAATCCGCAAAAGTGGGTGTTTCCGCCATTATCCAACCTGGAGGCAGCATCCGAGACCAGGAATCCATTGACGCCGCAAACGAAAACAATATCGCCATGGTTCTGACAGGCGTACGTCATTTCCGTCATTAACATTAGACACTCTGCTTTATATTTGCTAGAATTTCCCTCTCAAAATGACTAAGAAAGCTCGCTTCTTGTATCTATTCTTGTTCATCGCGCCAATCTCAATGATTGGAAATGGGTTTGCAGCCACGGATGTTCTCATTAAGGAAAGAAAGCCGTACGGAAAAACGGTGCGGACGCGCATGCCGCCCCAAATCATGATTGACCACGTGCAAAGCGAGTTCCGCGCTTCCGGCAAAAAGTGGCAAACGGACTGGCAAACCTTTGTCGTAGAAGACGATCCCAGCAAAGACGAATATCTCATCATTGCGCGCAGCGTGCCCAAACTGTGGGCGTTTGGATTGGTAGAAAAGGACTGCCCAAAACCAGAAAACTATGAACAACTTTCAAACGACACTCATTCCGGCGGCACGCCTGTCCGTCTGGACGTATTAATCGGCGTCAAAAGGCAGAAGTCCTGGTTTCGGCACACCGTCACGGTCTATGAACCGATGTACCTTTATTGGAAAAACCCCTGTTACCAGTGGACTCTGCCTCCGGGAAAACGGGCAGACTCTTTCTACAAAGATAATTACACAATGAGTATCTATGCGGACAACATGAAAGAAAAAGTCTTTCCTATCATTAAAGATTTAGAGAATTGGTCTCCACCCAAAAAAGAGAAAAAGATCCCCGCCATCAAAGGCCCCGGCCAAGAAACAATCGGAGGCGCA
>JACPSV010000149.1 GCA_016193115.1 Elusimicrobiota bacterium | reverse complement strand
GATTCCTCCGGTGTGACTGCTTCCCCATTCACTGTAAATTCTGGAGATCCATCCTCACTTCTCTTGTATGTCAATTTCACCTCATTATTAGAACTAACCCATTCTCCTTCCTTTGCTAATTCCTGCGCATGGTCACGGATGTCTCTCACCAGATCGCGGTTTAGATTTAACACCGGCCACAGGAATTGACCTTGGGACTTCTTCGTGTTCTTAAGATCCCTGGGCAGCGCTGAGAAAGCAGAACCAAAATTCGTCGCATCGGGATGAACCATGAGAAATGCGATCTCTGATTCCTCAGGTGTGACTGCTTCCCCATTCACTGTAAACTCCGGAGATCCGTCCTCACTTCTCTTGTATGTCAACCTCGCCTTCTTATCCGAACTAACCCATTCTCCTTTCTCTGCCAATTCCTGCGCATCTTGAGTCAGATTCTCCCAGAGGATCCATCCCACACGAATGGTCTTCACGCTTGCCGGTAACGTTCCCTTTAGATTTGCATAAACGATCGCTGCGCTCATCCCTTGGCTCATTCTTTCTACATTCAGTAACCCTAACCAATGAGCTATCTCTATGTCCCTTGCGAGTTCCGCTCCCCCAAACTCTCCCTCATAACGACGGATGTCGTTCAACCGTGTCAAGTCTGTGATTCCCCACGGCGTCGTCACTTCACTTACCACATATCTCTTTGTATCTATGATCGGACGACCTTTCCTCAATCTTTCATAAAGCGTCTCTCGATTGATCTCAAATTCTCTCTGTCCACCTGCCCCTATCCCTGCCAGCCGTTTCCTCACCTCATTCTCTATCCCCTTCCCAGACACGCGGGCAAGCGATCCCAACCTCCTGACTAGTTCTTCCGGCGTTAAACCATTCGATGAAGGCTCTCCCTGCGTAAAATAATACGATGCCTCCCTTCCTTGCTTTCCTAAGAATAAACCTGTATCCGGAATCATCCCTGACACAAAAGGTCCAGAATGGAGCATCCAAAGCAATACCGCGAAAGTAACGGCGCTCATCCACCCGCCAGAACCAGAGATTGCCCATGGGTTCATTAAAATAAAAACAATTGACGCTCCTACTAAGGATAGAATCACTTTCCCTGACAACCCCTCTCCGAAGAACTCCCGTTTCCTTTCTCCAGAATTGTCCCTAACTGTTTTGTGAATTCCAGTTAGAGTCTCCCAGACATCCCCTCTCCTCAAGAGGAGCGAGAGAATAGTATCCAAAATGGCTAACGCTAGGTTGCTGGCAAAGAAGTAATAGAGAAATGGGACGATGAATGTATGGAGATTAGGTAAAGAACTGAAGGAAGACGGTGAATAGCCCAGGAATTGAAGAGCCGCGAGACCTGCCGCACCTACGATGAGATTGGCTAAAGGACCTGCCAGCATGACTAACACCTTGGTCATGGGCGGCGCACGTCCATATTTTACATTGACGGAACTCCACAGCGACCCTATGGCCCACTCTACGGTCAGTCCCAATTTCTTTGCTACAAGAATATGGGCAACCTCCTGAACCGGTACCGCTAACCAGAAAACAATCCGGAGCGGCAAATTCTTCAGCCAGACCCAGTCCCTTTCACTACTTCCTTTCCCTTTTTGAAATAACGTCGCCATGAGAGAAGGAACCTCCTCTCCCAAACTATCTTCTCTTGGTTGAGCGCCAGTCACGCCTTTTCTCCCATCATCTGAATCTAAAACAAAATCTTCTCTAGATACATAATTCAACACCGGCCACAGGAATTGACCTTGGGATTTCTGCGTGTTCTTAAGACCGCGGGGCAGAGCTGAGAAAGCATTGCCAAAATTAATCACATCCGGATGAGCCATGAGAAATGCGATCTCTGATTCCTCGGGAGTGACGGGTTTCCCATTCAGGGTGAATTCCGGTATTCCATCGGCTCCTTGAACGTATCTCAATTGCACCTTTTTATCAGAACTAGCCCATATTCCTTTCTCTGCCAATTCCTGCGCATGTTCTCGGATCTCTCTCACTAGATCGCGGTTTAGAACGAACACCGGCCACAGGAATTGACCTTGGGATTTATTCGTGTTCTTAAGACCGCGAGGCAGAGCTGAGAATGCAGAGCCAAAATGAGTTGCATCCGGATGAGCCATGAGAAATGCGATCTCTGATTCCTCGGGAGTGACGGACTCCTCATTCAAAGTGAATTCCGGTATTCCATCGGCTCCTTTAACGTATCTCAATCTCACCTCGCCGTCAGAACTATCCCATTAACGGCCGATATCGTTCAGCCGTGTCAAGTCTGTGATTCCCCACGGCGTCATCACTTCGCTTACTGCATATCTCTTTATATCTATGATCGGACTACCATTCCTCAATCTTTCAAAAAGAGTCTCTCGATTGATCTCAGACTTTCTCTTTCCTCTTGCCCCTATCCCTGCCAGCCGTTTCCTCACCTCCTTCTCTGTCCCCTTCCCTGACATGCGGGCAAGGAATTTCAACCTCCAGCTCAGTTCTTCCTGCGTTAACCCATGAGATGAAGACTCCCCCTGCGTAGAATAATAATATGTCTCCCTCCCTTGCCTTCCCCAAAATCCTCCCTGAATCCTTCCCCTCCACGCTGCATAAGAACCCACCCCTGTGACTGGAATCATCCCTGACACAAAAGGTCCAGAATGGAGCATCCAAAGCAATACCGCGAAAGTAACGGCGCTCATCCACCCGCCAGAACCAGAGATTGCCCATGGGTTCATTAAAATAAAAACAATTGACGCTCCTACTGAGGATAGAATCACTTTCCCTGACACTTTTTTCAGTGTTTTCTGAATAAAGGATTTTATTTGGGCGAATAACCTTGTTTTGCTATCTATTTTTCCACCCGTTATATCCACAATGGATAAATCTTCTAGGCGTTGGATATCTGCTTCTACTTCTTCTCCGTTGGGAGCACGCATACGGACAACTAAATCGTTCCCTCTCTTTCTTATTCTCAACATATTGAGGAATTCCCCGACCTTATGAGTTAGTTTATGGAACCATACGTTTGCTTCCTCAACATTGTCTGGTTTGTGGATGGCGCTCACCGCCATTCCTGTCATCAATACCGTTGTTTGGGGTAACATCTCTTGAGACACAAACAGCTTTTCTCCCTCAAACAGTTTCTGGAGAGGGGTTTTCTCCTGAGTGAAGACGCTCAAATAGGCGGTTCCTTTGTCTGTTTCCACCCGGGTTATCTTTGGGGTGAACGTGACCATGGCCACGTTGGATCGGGTCAGAATCTCTTCTATCCCTTCACTGTGAAACCCGCCCGTCACAAGCACGGCGACTGACGGCCCATTGGAACTAGATTGCTTCTGGTTAGAGAACTTCTTCAGAACGTTCTCAGATATCTTTTGGTCGCGAATCAGGGACTCTTTGTAGAAGTCTTCAAAGGATTTTAAATCAAATTGGCTGTAACCGCTTAGCGTAAGATTGTCATTCCCACGCCCGCCGTCATTCCCGCGAAAGCGGGAATCCAGAACGGATTTTCTGCCGACTAGATTCCCGCTTTCGCCGGAATGACGGACAGAAAAGGAATGGCCCACAGAAATAGTTTCGTACTCTTCCCACTCCTCTCTGGTCAAAGAAGAGCTCAATAGCTTACTGACAAGATAGAGATACTTGGATTGAGTAACGATCATTTTCTCCTCCTCCGTTCTCGCCAGTATCTGATACGCTCTTTCTTCCATGGTTTTGACTTCTTTCAAAAGCTTTTCCGCCTGAATCCTATCTGAAAGCAGAACATAGCGTATGTACCCGTCCATGGCAGGGTATCCTTTGAAGGCGATCCCACACTTCTCGCACAATTCCTTCAAATAGACATAGAAATCACTGTGTTTTATGCTCCCTGCCCTGTACCCTAAACTTACGTTCAGGAACTCTTGAACCTGGGCTCGGGAAAGATTCTTTGTCAGGTTCCTTAGAATCGCGCCCCTCTCCTTCTCCACTTTGGAGAAATTGAGGATCTTCTCCATC
>JACPSV010000068.1 GCA_016193115.1 Elusimicrobiota bacterium | reverse complement strand
CTTAAACCGGACTCTTCCCGAAAAAATTCCACTTTTTTCAGACGATCCTGGATCTGTTCCAGACGCAGGAGAGGACGGATCAGCCAGGACTTGAGCAGGCGGCCTCCCATAGGCGTGACCGTGCTGTCCAAAAACTGAAGCAATGACCTCGCGCTGGTTCCGTCATAACTATTTTTCAAAATCTCAAGATTCTCAATTGTTTCTTTGTCTAAAGCCATGACCTCCGTCAGATGAGAAAGTTGGGGAGGGCGGAGAGAAGGCACGCATTCCGGCGTCATTGCGCGCACGTAGGCAGTCACCATCTTGGCGGCCTGCAGAGCCAGCGGAAACTTTTTCCATTCCGACGGATCGTCCAGTTGGAAGGCTTCCGTCCCAACTGTGGCGGCGCGTGTGTCCGAAATCTCCTGCAGAGGAATCCCGTTCCAAAGAGGTTGTATCTGCGGGACTTGCCGGTTCAGGAGGATTTCCGCGGCGTTCAGGCGTGAAATTTCGTTGGCCAGAGCGGAAAAGTCTGCGCCTAAATGAACCTCCGAGGCGGTGAACTGTCCGGTCGAGATGTCCAGAGCCGCCAACCCGGCCGTCAGGATATTCTCGGAGAATGCGACCGCCACCAGAAAATTGTTGGATTTTTCCTGCAGAAGGTTTTCTTCTAAGATAGTTCCGCTGGAGATGACCCGCACGATATCTCGTTTGACAATTCCTTTTGCGGTGGAGGGATCTTCCAACTGTTCCGCTACGGCCACGCGGAAACTTCTCTTTAAGAGTTTGGGGATGTAGCGTTCCAAAGCGTGGTAAGGGACTCCGCACATGGGCACTCCCTGCCTTTGTGTGAGGGCGACTTCCAGGATGGGAGCCGCGGTTTTGGCGTCCTCGCCGAAAATTTCGTAAAAATCCCCTAACCGGAAAAGCAGGATCTCGTTCGCGTGGCGGCTCTTCAAATTTTCGTACTGAGCCATCAGGGGAGTGAGAGTTTCTTTCCCCGCCACAATCCCGTTCCGGTCAGCAGTCTCAGAAGTAACGTTCATGGTCGTTTTTTCCATGGTTTTTATTGTCTCTTCAATATCTGGTTTCGCCAGGTCTGCATTTTTTTGAGCCAGCGGTATGTTTGGATCACGTTTTGGCTAAACTTTTTTGTTTCATAAAATTCAATCTCTTCATATTCTATCTTTTTCTTCTTTCTTTTCCTGAGCCAGTCTTTAACGTTTTTGCTGCCGGCGTTGTAAGCGGCTAAAACCGTGATATCATGATTTCCAAACTCTTTGCGCAGTTTGGATATGTGATGCACTCCAAAACGGATGTTAGTTTCCGGATCTTCCAGGTCTTCTATAGCAAAATCCTTCATTTTCAGGTCTTTGGCAATCTCTTTTGCGGTTTGGGGCATGATCTGCATGAGACCCACCGCTCCTCGCGCGGATTTGGCTTTCTTAAAGAATTTGGATTCCGCTTTAATCAGGGCAATTACGAATAGGGGATCTTCTTTGTAAACACCGGAATAATGGTTAATGATCTCTTTATGAAAGACCGGTTTGAGAAGAGATTCTGCCACTTGTATGCCGATGGGAAGGTTCCCCCACCGCGAGACCGCCCAAAATGCGGCGCCCACAAGGCAGAAAAGGAAAACTAATCGTCGCAGCACGGTTGTTCCAACTGACGCAAAATTTTTGAAAGACGCTCTTCCTTCAATTCTTGAGGAACGTCATCTTGCAGGAGTGACGCTGCGGTGCCGGCGCGCGGAGAATACTTAAAGCAATAGGCCATTCCGAACGGAAACTGACCGGCCAGAGAAAGAGTCTGCTCAAAATCAGATTCTGTCTCTCCGGGAAATCCAACGATAAAGTCGGTGCTCAACTGTAATTTTGGAATCGCTTGGGAAAGTTTGTTCGCGATCTCAAGATATTCTTCGCGGGTGTAATTTCTGTTCATCTTTTTTAATATCGCGTTGGATCCGGACTGTACGGGCAAATGAATTTGCGGCGATATTTTTTTGCATTGGGAAAGCGTGGTGATCAGTTTGTCGGTCATGTAGTGTGGGTGCGGGCTCATGAACCGAATCGTTTCTAAGCCCTCGATTTTGTGGACTTCCAAAAGAAGATCGGCAAAATCAAAAATTTTTCCGGCATTCCCGTTGGAACCAAACTTCTGCCAATAAGAATTGACGGTTTGTCCCAGAAGCATGACTTCGGTATTTCCGGAACGGACTTTTGACTGAACTTCAGACAAAATCTGATCCACGGGACGGTACGCTTCTCTCCCTCTCACGAAAGGGACGATACAGTAAGAGCAGGTATAGTTACAACCGCGCATGATCGTCACGAACCCCGTCTTTCCTTCTTCGCCCAGATTTAGAGGTTTACCTTCCGATCGTAACTGTCCGTCTCCAAACGTTTCTTCGCTTTCAGCAAACCAGTTAAATCTTACGGCTGCTCCGGGGTCGCCGGATTTTTTTGAAAGCAGAGGAGCGATCCGATCCGGAAACTCCTGAATGCTTTTGGCGCCCACCACCAGATCCACGTGAGGGAACCTTCTCCGCAAGGATTTCTGGATTCGTTCTGCCGCGCATCCCGTCACTACGATCTTTCTCTTGGGATCCTTATTTTTCCACTCTTTGAGACGTCCAATAAAGGAGAGCGCCCGATTCTCCGCTTGTTGTTGAGGAGAAGGAGGTCGGCTTCTTCGGGACTGGAGGCCGGAGTGTACCCGTACTGAAAGAGGTGGCGGCTCATCTCTTCGGAGTCCGCCACGTTCATCTGACAACCAAATGTCTGCACGAAAAACTTCATAGGTAGGTCAATGTATGTTACTATATTCCATCGGATATCGTCAAAGGAGGAGGTCTCATGAAAATTAGGAAAATAGGGGTGCTGACGGGCGGAGGAGATTGTCCGGGACTGAACGCCGTGATCCGGGCGGTGGTAAAATCGGCCATCCAAGAACACGGTTGGGAAGTAATCGGTTTTATTGACGGGTTTAGGGGATTGGTAGAAGATTGGATTCTGCCCATGTCGGAACAGACGGTTTCCGGAATTTTAGTGCGCGGAGGAACTATTTTGGGCACGAACAACCGCGCCAACC
>JACPSV010000151.1 GCA_016193115.1 Elusimicrobiota bacterium | reverse complement strand
TTAGATTTTAGGTTGAGTCCGGAGGATTGGGAGGAGTATGGAAGAAGGGAGAAAGCAATTGGGGAAATAGTTAGAGGATCGGCAGCGGAACCACTCTTGGAAAATGTCGCTCGGTTCAACCGGTTATCCCACCAACGAAACCGGATATTTGTAGAAAAACTCAGAAAACGGATGGAGGAGAAGAAAACCAATGTGGCGGTACTCGTAGCCGGCGGGTATCATAGCCAAGGCGTAGAAGAGCTGTTAAAACAAAAAAATGTCTCCTTTATCACAATCCGGCCGCGCATGGATGCGGGTGACTTCAAAGAGGGCTACCATCCATTAAACGCGTTCAAGGCCAGTTCTCTACCTCTTGAGAAACTTTTCTTGCCGGAGAAAGTCAGTATCGTGAGAGCGCAAACTCTGGGCAGCGGAGAAACGTTTGGGCTTGGAGATACGTTCGCGCTAGCCAATGGAATCAAGGAGACAGTCACCGATGGAATCAGTGATTTCAGAAAGGGAATGCGTGGAAGTGTTAAAGCGGGCGGTCAATGGTTTGGAGAGGGAGAAGTTTATTGCAAGGATCTGGTGCGTCATGGCGAAGAGTATGGGGTTGCAATCTCTGCGGGAGATAACAAGAACTTAAAGAGAGAGGTCAGAAATTTTGGCATAAAACTGGGATCGAATGAACACTACGGCAGAATCCGCAATATCGAAACCAATACGGAAGGAGAGTCTTTTGTAGTTGGCAGGCGAAACACGGTTCGGACTACACTCAAAAGATTTGTCGCTTATCTAAAACATTTGATGAATTCGTCGGAACTCGGAATGACTCCTAAATTCGCGTATGGGGTTTCTGTGGGGTTGCCTCTGGTGGCTTTTGTTCTGGATTATGCGCATGAGACGATTCACGTGATGAGTCACGTGGGAACCCGGGAATTTTTTAAGAACTTAAAACTTTTTCTCAATTGGCGCAACTTCTACACAAAGAAAGGACTGATCTGGGCCCTATTAGGTTTTGCGGTTGCCAGAACTCATATCCCAATTCCTTTGACCGCCGAGCAAGAGAGAGACGGCGTCCCTGTGACCCTCCGATTCATACTTCTGGCTCCTCTCTTCAGTCTCCTTGCAAGTATTTTATTGCTTATATTTCTTCCCCAGTTGTTCGCTTCTCATCCGATCGCGCGGAATATCGTTTTTTATTATTCCATCGTTCAATTGCTCTCTTCCCTTGCCAATTTTGTTCCTTATAGGATGGCGCAACAGTTGGATCCCATCTCGTTTCAGGAAGGGGGCGGCGACCCGAGATTCAGTGAGGTCTTGTGGGAATTTGTAACGGATGGATATCTGCTCGCGACTTGGTTTGCGTGGCGCAATTTAAAAGCAGACATTCTCCGCGCAACTAAACCATCCGATACTAGACAGTCTCAATCAAATCCCAGCTCTGGCCAGACAGGTCCATTGCTGGCCCCGCTTGTGCGGGAAGTTTACGAATTTTTGACCCATAGAATTTGGCCAGTAATTTTGAATGGGATACAGTACCAAGCGCATGTTTCCGGCGATCCGGAAGTAGGGAACGGTGTTCAAGTTTCCGTGGTGGGTGGAGAGGGTCTTCCCCAAAACTCGCATTTTGAAGTGAGTTATCCCGGGGATCCTGTTACTTTCGTTGTTAGTTTTATGGCGATATTCGAGAGATTAGGATATGTTTTTGATCCGTTGGATCGGGATGCAATCTGTCTGGAAATAGGAAGATTGCAGCAAGAAATTTATGATAGGACAGATTTTTTTGCAGATTCTCCATCACCGCAAAATCCTGCTCAAATTCAAGTGGGTTCGGAACCTGCGGGTTCCCGGAATTCAGAAAATCGGATCCATATCGTGATCCCCTCAGTGCGTACGCCAATCCCGGAGGAGCATAGGTTTTATTTGCCGGATGGAGAATGGAAAACATTCGGTCGCCAGGGTAACGGCCAAGATGAATTTGTGTTGCCACAAGGTCTAGCGGTGGATTGGGATGGAAATCTGTGGGCGGCAGATTTAGGGAACAATCGTGTTCAGATGTTTGGTCCATCCCAAGAATATAAGAGTTCGTTTGACATTGAAAAACCAATCAGCGTCGCAATCAGTCCCGAGGGCGTCGTGTGGTTGGGCGGCCGTTTCGGTTTTCTGACGTATAAGAAAGATCAAATAGTTGGGACTCCAATAGCTGATTTCTATCGACAAGGAGGGGTTCTGGCTTTTGATTCGGATGGTTTCGCATACGTCATTGACTTTACTCAAAATCGTATTGCCCAATATGAAAAAGGAACTGGCATCAAGGGGTATTTGTATGGGGGAAAACATCCATTCTCCGGTCTGAGCGGCATCGCCATAGATTCTGAAGACAGGATTTATACTTCTGAAAGCATGGTGAACCGTATCCAGATGATAGACATGAGGGCTGGGGAAACAATGGTGATTCCTTCGCCTCCCGCGCCTCTCAAATTAGATCATCCTGAAGGATTGGCAGTGGACAGCGAAGATCGTCTCTGGGTCGCCAACGGCGGCGGGAACAATGTATTGATTTATGATCCCCGCACTGAGAGTTGGGCGGTACTCGATCGAGGCGTGGACGCGCCCAAACTAAACTGGCCCAAGGCGATCGCGTTTGGACACCAAGGTCAGGCTTATGTCTCAGACAGCCTGAATCACAGGATACAATTTTTCTCTCCGAACCCTCCAAACCTGCCCGATCAAGCCGGTGAACTGGAAATCGGGAGAGAAGGATTAGTAAATGAAGGAGGAAAAGATGGGAACGACAGCAGTTCCTCTAGCGCAGACCGAAAAACTTCACAAACTTCTATGAGAATCCAAACAGGAAAGTTGATCGGTATTTTGGGACTTTTGCTCCTGGCTTTTGACAGTCATTCTGAGGCGCAGCCGAAGCCGCTTTCCTTACAGCTTATTTCAGGCGGAGAAAAGATGGAGGGGCTTCGTCCCGACTTCGTCGGGGTTCGGAATAACGGGCGGGAGACTCATAATGACCGTGAGACCACGCCTAAGAATAACGGGCATGAAGGATTTGTCGAGGGAACATTTTTCTTCCCATTTTCTGGGAAATTAAGGAGGATCCATGGGGGACCTCCGGACTTCGAGTCGGTGGCTGTTCAAGTGAGACGTCACATGAGGGAGGGGGGTGTTCCTGAAGAAACCGTCCGGACGCTGAGCGACGTGTTTAAGAACGAAATCTGGCTGCTTGCGGCTTTATTGGAAGATCAAGTCATCTATGTGAACCATCACCGTGTGATCATGGACTTCGTGAACAAGTTGAGTCCCGGAGATGGGTTTCTCTTTCACTATTTATATCCCCATTTAAAAGAGATATTAAACTTTTCTGAAAAAGCCGATACGAACGGTCACGCAAGAGAGTTTGTGAAGATATTGGCGGAAACGTCAGCCTGGTCTTCTTACCTTCACCAGATTCAGGGTCAATTTGGCGACTACGAATTACCTCTCAGTCCCGACACTC
>JACPSV010000150.1 GCA_016193115.1 Elusimicrobiota bacterium | reverse complement strand
TTCAATTTTTCTTTCTCTGTTCCCGACTTAGAAAAAGACAAGTCTTTCACCGGACTGAAAGAATGGGCGCGAACCGATCCTTACCTTTTCTTTGGCCTGCGGATAGGGTTCTCGGAAAACACGGACGGATGGATTTTCCCTCTGGAGACGGTTTCCAATTCCGAGAGCGGGTACGAAAAAACGTTCCAGGGGATCGTTTTTTTGCCCCACTGGAAGTTTTCCCTGGGACCAGGAAAAAGCTTCGAAAGAACCCTAACGTTGAACTTGGAAAAACCGTGACCGAGTTTGGGTGGGGAAAGCCATGACCGAGCTTCGGCGAGGAAATGGTTGTTCCTTAGATTTTGTAAGAGAAAACCATGATTGAGCAGGAGCTTAAAATTGAGAATGAATTGGGTCTGCACGCGCGACCCGCGGCTCTTTTCGTTCAAACCACAAACAAGTTCAAGTCCAAAATTCGCGTCCGCAAAGAGGAAATGGAAGTGGACGGAAAATCTATCATGGGTTTGCTGATGCTTGCGGCGGCCATGGGAACGGCTCTAAAAATTACGATAGACGGCGAAGACGAAAGCCTGATGTTGGAAAACCTGAAACATCTTTTTTCCTCCAAGTTTGGGGAGAGTTAAAATTGATAAAACCTGAAATGAATCTCTTTCACGGTGTGGCCGCTTCCCCAGGGATTGGGATTGGGAAGATATTTCTCCTGGAACAAGAGGAGATGGTGATCGCGCGCTGGGCGATTCCCAAAGAAGAGATCAAGAACGAGATTCTGCGTTTTCGCAAAGCCCTGCAAAAAACCAAGCGGGACATGAAAAAAGACAAGCAGGAGATGCTGAACCTTCTGGGCAAAAACCACGCGCGCCTGGCGGACGCTTATCTCCTGATTCTGGAAGATCCTATTCTAACCACGGACATCGAAAAACAGATCCAGAAAGATCAGGTCAACGCGGAGTTTGTGATCCAATCCGCTCTGGAGAAAATTAGCCATACGTTCGACACCTTGACCGACGATTATTTTCGCGAACGCATAAACGATATTGCGGAAGTCGGCAACAAAATTTTGAGGTACCTTCTAGGCAAACAAAAACGGGAGCTGACCCAGATGACGGAAGAGTCCATTGTCGTCGCTCACAATCTTTTGCCGAGCGATACATTGGCTCTAAAAACACGGCTCGTGAAAGGGTTTGCCATTGACGTGGGCGGAAAAACAAGCCATACGGCGCTTCTGGCCCAAAGTTTGGAAATTCCCGCGGTGGTCGGATTGAAAGACATCTCATCCAGAGTCAAAACCGGGCAGAAAATGATCGTGGACGGGGATCAGGGCGTGATCCTGATCGAACCGGACCAAAGCGCCCTCAAAAACTACCACAGGGAAAAAGAGATCCAGATTCATAAAAATCAGGAACTCAACAAGCTGCGCGATTTGCCAGCCCAAACTTTGGACGGGAAACGCATTGAACTTTCCGCCAACATCGAGAACGCGGAGGACGTTAAAAACGTTTTGTTCTACGGATCGGAAGGAATCGGCCTTTTCCGAACCGAATACCTGTACCTGAACCGGGATGACCTGCCCTCCGAAGAGGAACAGGTGGAACATTATTCTCATGTCATCAAACAGATGATGCCATACTCCACACTTTTCCGCACCCTCGATTTGGGAGGAGACAAACTGACCGCTTTCATCCAAGGGTATGCCGCGGAGAAAAACCCTTTCATGGGGTTGCGGGCGCTCCGGTTTTGTCTCAAGTATCCCGACATATTCAAAACCCAGTTGCGGGCGCTTTTGAAAGCTTCTGCCCAAGGGAACATGCGGATCATGTTTCCCATGGTGAGCGGCGTGGAAGAGTTTCTGAAAGGTAAAGAACTGTTGGAACGCGCCCGCGAAGAGTTGGTAAAAGAAAACGTCTCGATCGCCCGCAAAGTCGAGGTGGGCGCCATGATTGAAGTGCCTTCGGCGGCGCTGGTGGCAGACCTGATTACCCAGGAAGCGGATTTCGTTTCCATCGGAACGAACGATCTGATCCAATATACTCTGGCCGTGGACCGCGTGAACGAAAACGTCGCTTCCCTCTACGACCCAACTCATCTTTCCATCTTGCGTCTGGTGAAACTGGTGGCGGACGCCGCCCACGCGCATGGCAAGTGGGTGGGCATGTGCGGGGAAATGGCTTCCGATATCCACCTCACAACCTTGTTGCTGGGATTGGGACTGGACGAACTTTCCGTTGTTCCGTCTTTCATACCCCGGCTCAAAAAAATTATCCGTTCGATTCAGTTTTCCGAAGCTAAAAAGATGGCCGGCCAAATCATGGCCGCAAAGAATTTGAAAGAAGTCCAATCGCACATTGAAAAGATTCAGCTTGCCGTCCAATAAATCCCAGATTCCGTGAACCCGCCCGACTCCGGATCCGATTCTCTTTCTAAAATCAGAAATTTTTCTATCATTGCCCACATTGATCACGGGAAATCCACGCTGGCGGACCGCCTTCTGGAAAGAACAGGTACGATCGCTGCGGCAAATGCATGCCCAGGTGTTGGACAGGATGGACTTGGAGAGAGAAAGAGGGATCACAATTAAAGCCAAAGCAGTGAGAATGGTTTACCAGTCCGGAGATACGTTCATCCTCAATTTGATTGACACTCCCGGGCATGTGGATTTTTCTTATGAGGTGAGCCGCGCTTTGGCCGCTTGCGAAGGGGCGCTTTTAGTGGTGGACGCTTCCCAAGGAGTGGAAGCGCAGACTCTGGCCAACACGCATCTGGCGCGTTCCGCGGGGATCCAACTGGTCCCGGTCATTAACAAGATTGATCTCCTTCAAGCCAATCCGCAGGAGACCGCAAAACAGATTCGCGAGGTTCTGCACATTGATTCTCCGCCTCTTCTGGTGAGCGCGAAGGAAGGGAAAGGGATTGACGAGCTTCTGCAAGCGATCGTTTCCCGAATCACGCCTCCGGTAGGAAAAATAGACGCGCCTCTGGCCGCGCTCGTGTTCGATTCGGTTTACGACCCTTACAAAGGGGTGATCCTATTCGTCCGCGTCTTTTCCGGCCAGATCGCGCCCAAAAAAACTCTCCTCTTTCTCTCGAACCAAATTGAATTGGCTCCGGAAGAAATTGGTTACTTAAGCCCTCAACCTATCAAATCCCAGATGATCCGGACCGGAGAAGTGGGATATGTGGTGACGGGTCTTAAAGACATTCACCTGATCTCGATCGGTGATACTCTGACAGAAAAACTGAGTCCGACCCCTCAACCTCTGCCGGGCTACAGGCCGAGCAGACCGTTCGTCTTTTCCGGACTTTATCCGCCGAACCCTTCGGAATATGAATTGCTCAAGAACGCTTTGGAGAAACTGCACCTTTCGGACTCCTCATTCCAATTTCAACCGGAATCCAGCAGCGCTCTCGGGTTCGGATACCGCTGCGGGTTTTTGGGGTTGCTGCATTTGGAGATCGTGAAAGAACGCCTCTCCAGAGAATTCTCTACGGAAGTTTTCCTAACCGCGCCGAACGTCGTTTATCAAGTGAGCTTGAACAACGCAGCCGGAGGCGTGTCCCGAATGATAGAGATTGATTCTCCTTCCAAACTGCCTCCTTTGGGAGAGGTTCACTCCATTTCCGAACCGATTGTAGAAACGGTGATTTTCCTTCCCGCCGACTGTGTGGGACCCGTCATGCAGATGTGTAAAGACAGACGGGGAGAATTTCTGGACATGACTTACCTTTCTCTGGATCGGGTGATGCTAAAATACCATATGCCCTTGGCGGAAATCATCGTGGATTTTCATGACGCCTTAAAATCGCTCACCAAAGGATACGCTTCTTTCGATTATGAGCCGATCGGCTACAAAAAAGCGGATCTTGTGAAACTGGATATCCTGATCCATCACGACGTTGTGGACGCTCTCTCGGCCATCGTTCACAAAGACAACGCCTACTATCAGGGAAAAGCGATCGTGGAGAAATTGAGGGAGATTATTCCGCGTCACCAATTTGAAATCGCGATTCAGGCGCAGATATCCAACCGTATCATTGCCCGCGAAACTATCAAATCGTTCCGCAAAGACGTGATCGCCAAATGTTATGGGGGAGACATCACCCGAAAAAGAAAACTTCTGGAAAAACAGAAGGAAGGGAAAAAGAAAATGAAACAGATTGGAAAAGTGGAAATACCCAACGAAGCGTTTTTCTCGCTTCTGCAAGTCACGCGCAAACAATGACCGAGCATCAGCGGCGGACATGACCGAAAACAATCGCCCGGTGGACGAACGGTTTCTTTTCGTTTCATTCTGGACGCTCGTTTTGGCCGCGAGCGGTCTGGTAGGCTGGAAATTCTTTGGTTCTCCGGAGGAACCGATGGAGAGCAAAGTGCTTTTGGTTTTTGCGACCGCGGTTTTGTGTTCCTTCTTTTTCCGTTGGATTCGCAAGCGCAGCGCGATCGCCAAAATGGAACGGTGGACCCGCGAGGCGATTGAGTGGTCGGATACGGCCATCTCCGCAATTCTGCTCTCTTTCCTGATCATGGCTTTCATTCTGCAAGCGTTTAAGATTCCTTCCGGCTCGATGCAGCCCACGCTCCAGATCGGAGACCACCTGTTTGTCAACAAATTCGTTTACGGATCGCAACTGCCTTTCACGCAAAAGAAACTCTGGAACTTTAAAGAAGTGAAGCGGTTTGACGTGATCGTCTTTCTCTGTCCGCCGCAAGCCCTGAGCGAAGAAGAACGGAAAGAGAACCTGAAGAAAGATTTCATAAAAAGAGCGATCGGCCTTCCGGGAGACACGGTTCAAATCAAGGATAAAGTTCTGATCATCAACGGCGAAAAGGTCTCGGACACGCGCGCCCATTTTTTTCTGCCGACCATTTATCCCAGACCCAACCTTTGGCGGACGCAGGAGGACTATCAAAAGAGCTGGGAAAAGGGCGACTTTGTTTATCTCCCGGTAGAAGCCGTGAGGGACAATTTTGGGCCTGTGCGCGTGCCGGCAGGACACATTTTCGTCATGGGAGACAACCGGGACGGGTCTTTCGATTCCAGGTTTTGGGGTCCATTGCCTGAGAAATACCTTAAAGGCAAAGCCTGGCTCGTCTATTGGCCTTTCAGCCGCATGCAAATGATCCGGTGAAAAAAAATAATCCTAAAAGCGCCGGGGAACAGAACCGCTCTCTTAAGAAATTCCTGACAGGCATCGAGTGGGCCGGCTGCCTCTGGGCTTATTGGGTACTTTACAAATATCTGCAGCTCTATCCGATCTCCTCGCAGGTTTTTGGGTCTCTCCTGCCCATTCAAACCTACTTTCCGGATTTGTTCGCCCTGGCATGGTACCTGAAAGGAATAGTCCTCTGGTTCAGCATGACAGCCACATCTTTCACGATCGGGTGGTGCGTCCTGCGTTGGGTACGGGTGAACTGGCAATCCTCTTTGGAAAAAACTCTCTTTTCTACGATCCTTGGGGAAGGGTTCCTGGCGCTTTTCACG
>JACPSV010000200.1 GCA_016193115.1 Elusimicrobiota bacterium | reverse complement strand
TCTCTGGATTCCCGCTTTCGCGGGAATGACGGGACAAATGCTAGCTTCACAACAAACCTCATTAGGAATGGATTCTCCTTATGCGCAGTTGCCCTCTTGACTCTTGAACTTTGGCACTACGGCAAAAATATCCATCCCACTGTTCCTTCACAGTATTATCACAAACGATTCCCCGCAATCCAGACGGTGATTCAGGACAATCCCGGGAATGTCCTGATATCCGAACCCGTGAATCAGCAAAGAAGACTGGCGGGAATGGACTCTCAGGAAGCGATGATGCGTTTCCGCGGTTTCTTTTTCGATCTGACCAATCTGCCCTACCGCGTGCAATCGCTGGTTCCTTCCGGAGAACCTTTTACGCTTCGATCGTACGAAAATCTATATAAAAAAATGAAAGAGTTTAGAACCGTTCAGGACGCTCGCCCCCTGCTCAATTTCTGGAACGTCACCCATTTTCTCAGTTATGCTCCTTTGGATTCCAGTTGGAACTTGATGGGCCAGGACCAAGAGCTGAAGATCTACCAAAACCCGCAAGCTTCGGGCAACGCTTTTGCAATGGTTGGAGACAGATTTGAAAATTCCGCCACGCCTCAAATTTTTAAACCTTCTTTTCTTCTTTGGAACCATCAAAAAATAAAAGCTCAATTTAACTCCTCTCAACCCATGGTGGCTGTCTTCAATCTTCCGTTCTATCCCGGATGGCACTTGTTTTGTTCCTGCGGTTCCCAACATCCTTCCCAACCTTTAGGCGGCTACTTCAGGAGCGTCTCCATCCCCGAAGGAAACCACACTCTTTATTTGAAGTATCACCCGCTCTCCTGGAACTTATCTCTTGTCCTGAGCCTTTTAGTATTTATTTTTCTGATCGTCGCCGGGTTAAAAATCCTGCAAAACTCCAAACGGCATGTGCGCTCTATCTCTTAAAATCCTGATTCTGGTTAACTTTCTTTTCTGTTTTCCTATCCTTTGGACAAAAGGAATCGTGGGAAACTTTGGAGACATTTATCAGTATGCCGCGCCCTTTCGGCACTTTGCAAAAACGAGTCTCCAATATGGGATCGTTCCCTTATGGAACCCCTATCTGTTTGCGGGAATGCCATTCCTGGCATCGCCTCAATCCTCCCTCTTTTATTCCGGTTCTGAACTGTTCTACTTTCTACCCTTGAACTTAGCATTCAATCTCTTCTCGGTCCTGCACCTCTTCTTAAACAGTTTAGGAATGTTTTTGTTTTTGAGAACGATCGGCCGCTCGCGGTCCGGTTCTCTCTGGGGATCCCTATTCTGGTCTTATTCGTTCTTCTTTCTAACCAAACTGACGGCCGGACACGTGATTCACCTTTCCGGTTACAGTTGGTTTCCCTGGATATTCCTTTTCCTGCATAATGCTTTTCTTCCCAGCCACCCTGACCGCGCATTTTCAGCCGTTCTGCTCTCCCTTTCACTCGCTCTTCAATTTTTTTCCGGCCACATCCAAGTCTGTTTTCATACCCTTCTCCTAATTGCTTTCTACTTCCTTTGGAAAATGAGCGGCGCCTCCTGGCAACAGAGACGGATCCTGTTCCAATCCGCAATCCTGGTTTGCGCTTGTTTTGTTTCCCTGACCATAGTCCAGTGGCTGCCGACCCTCCATCTCCTGTTAAGTTCCACGCGCTGGCAGACCACGGAACTGTTTCAGGCACGGTCCGCTTTTGATTTTGCATCGTCCTATTCCATGGAATGGAGAGGGTTGGTGGGACTCCTTGCGCCCGATTTTTTCGGCAACCCGTTGAAAAAAAATTATGCCGATCCTCTCCATCCTTCCTTATTTTTTGAAACGAACGCACTCTATTTTGGTTATGTTCCCGTGGTCTGCGCTGCGCTGGGTTTTTTTCTTCTCCTGAAACGGAGAAAATATTTTCTGCCGGCCGTCATTCTCCTGTCCTTAGCTTTGGCGATGGGGAAAAATAGTTCCTTGTATCTGTTGGTTTGGAAAGGAATGGGATCTCTGCGGGTGCCCGCCCGTTTTTATTTTCTCGCGTTTGCGGGACTCACGCTCACGGCAAGTTGGTTTTGGAGCGCCCATCTCAAAGGACGACCCTTATGGAAACTCTTGATTCTGGTTCTGACCGTGTCCGACCTTTACCTCCAAGGAAAACAGTGGGTCTATTCCGAACCATTTTTTCTAAGTCTAAGAAGTTCGCCCGCGATTCAATGGTTGCAGGATCACACTCTCCCTTCAAACCGCCTATTCACAACCGCAGAGATTGGAAACCCAAACAAGACGATGTTCTTTCAGATGCCTAACGGCAACGGGTACGAAGCCATCCTGCAAAAATCCCTTCTCCGGTATTTTTTTATAAGCCAGGGTCCCCTTGCCCTCTCTTCCACGGGCATTGACGTTCTGAATCCGGAAAAAAATTCGTTTCTTCTGACGGGCGTCCAACATCTTATTTCGCTTCGTCCTCTCCCCATCTCCTGGCCGTTACGCTATGCTACGGACGCATTAAAAATTTATGAAAATCCATCGCCGTTTCCTACGGCGTTTTCAGGTTTTTCCCTGAAACATTTTTCTTCCCTGGAAACGCTTTTAACCCATCTGGATTCAAGGAACTTTCAACGGAACGAGATATTGACTCTGGAAAAATATAGAGCTCCGGTCCCGGCGGAAGAGCCTATTTTAACTCAACTTGTTTCCCTGCAAAGGAAGAATCCAAACACAATTCAGATGGAGTGGACCAGCCAGACAAAAGGATCTTACTGGATTGCTCTCTCTGAATCTTACGATCCCGGCTGGAAAGTTTGGAGTGAAAGCGGAAGGGTAGAAAAACCTTTCCCGGCCTACGGAATGTTTCAGGCCGTCCTGCACTCCCAAAACAGGATACCGAATGAAAAAATATTTTGGATCTATCGCCCTTGGGGCTTTCTATTGGGTTCGTTCCTAAGTACAATCTTCATAGTCTTTTTAGGAATTAAGGGATTCAAGAGGATTATGATACACCCTTTTCTACGTCATTCCCGCGAAAGCGGGAATCCAGTCTCGACAATTTAGAAACCCTGGATGCCCGCTTTCGCGGGCATGACGATCTCGTTATGAAAACAAAAATTATGATTGTGATGCCCGCGTACAACGCGGCTAAGACGATTGGAGCCACTTTCCAATCCATCCCGCAGGATCTGGATACAAAAGTGATTGTCGTAGATGACGCGTCTCAAGACGAGACGGTCTCGATCGCTAAAGCGTTAGGTTTAGAGGTCATCGAACGTAATCAAAATGGAGGCTACGGCGCAAACCAAAAGACCTGCTACCTCCACGCTCTAAAAACAGACGCAGAGATTATTGTTATGATCCATCCGGACTACCAATACGATTCGCGCATGATTCCTGCCCTGATCCTTCCCATCCAATGCGGTATATGCGACATCATGCTCGGGAACCGCATCCGTTCCCGCCGCGACGCTTTGGAGGGGGGCATGCCTCTCTACAAATATGTCGCGAACCGGATTCTGACCATCCTGGAAAACTTTCTTCTGGGACAAAACCTGGGCGAGTTCCATTCCGGGATGCGCGCTTATCGCAGAGAAGTTCTGGAAAAAATCCCCTGGCAGAACAATTCCGACGAATTTGTGTTTGACCAACAGTTCCTGATTCAGTCCACCTACTTCAAATTTAGAATGGGGGACGTGCCTGTTCCTGCCCGATACTTTCCGGAAGCTTCCAGCATCCAATTCTGGCGCAGTTGCCGTTACGGGCTGGAAACTCTCTGGACTCTTTTTCTCTTTATTTTGGTAAAATGGTGCCTGATTAGAACTAAAATATTCCGCCATGATCACAAATAACTACACTCTCTACCTGACCGCTTTCGGTCTTTCCACAACTGTGGCCTTTTTCTCAGCCCCGCTTTTCCGGTGGATCGCTCTCCGACTCAATATAATGGATCACCCGAACAGCCCCGTAAAAACTCATGTGCGATCCACCCCTTACCTAGGCGGTTGCGCCATTGCCTTGGCTTTTATTGTCAGCTTGACTGCCGTCCGCTATCTCTCGATCTCTTCCTATCCGCCGGGAACATTGCGACCCATCCAAGGCATTTTTTTTGGCGGATTCCTGATTTTTCTATTGGGTCTTGTGGATGACACGGTTTCCGGAGGGCTCTCTTTCCAGGAGAAATTCCTGATCCAGTTTATTGCCAGCGCCGTCCTCTTGTTTTATGGAATCCAGATTCATTTCGTCCATCCCCGATGGCTGGCGTTCGCTCTGACTTTGATTTGGGTGACCGGCGTCGTAAATGCAGTCAACATCATTGACATCATGGACGGTCTCGCCTCCGGATGCGCCACGATCGCAGCTCTCGCATTCCTTTTCATTTCGCTGCCCACGGAACATATCTACGTGAATGTGACCGCGGCCACTCTGGCAGGCGCCTGCTTGGGGTTTTTGCCCTACAATTTTTCCAAGGCAGCCTTTTCATCGGCTATGTGCTTGCTTCTCTGTCCTTAGGCACCTCTTACAGCACGCAACATAACGCCGCAGTCTTAGCTCCAGTGCTGATTTTAGGTGTTCCTTTGTATGACACATTTTTTGTCATGCTTTTGAGATACCGCAAAGGCCTGTCCCCGTTTCGCGGCAGCAAGGACCATTTCGCTCTACGCTTGGAAAAGATGGGGATGACCAGAACACAGATTGTTTACATCGCGATCGAAGCTTCAATTTTGTTGGGTCTCTGTGCCTGGTTAACCACGCGAATTTGGTTCTGGTGGGCCGTCTTGGTCTATGCCATTGTGATTGCGGCCGCCTATGGGGTGGGTTACTGGTTAGCGCAGGTTAAAGTTGACGAGTAAGAACGTCCTCGTTCTGGGAGCGGGTCTAGCCGGCATTTCCACAGCGTACCATCTTCGCTCTCTTCCCCGCATCCGGTGTACTCTTATCGAAAAAAATGGCGATGTGGGCGGCACAGCCAGGAGCGTGTCGGTTGACGGTTTTACGTTCGATTTCACAGGACACCTGCTTCATCTTCACGATCCCTATACCAAAGCTCTCATTCAAGAACTTCTAAAAAACAATCTCTATGCCTGCGAGAGAAAAGCAGCCATCTATTCGCATGGAGTTTTGACTCCCTACCCGTTCCAAGTCAACACATACCGCTTGCCGGACAAGGTGAAATCCGAATGCGTGCAAGGATTTAAGGAAGCCGTTCAGAAATACGCGG
>JACPSV010000166.1:2197-7930 GCA_016193115.1 Elusimicrobiota bacterium | reverse complement strand
GCTGTCCGGTTAAAGTACGATGGAAAATTACCCGTCCGCTCATGGTGCATCCAGAAAGCCCGCTCATGGTGAGCCTGTCGAACCATGAGCGACCGTGCTCACCCTTCGACAAGCTCAGGGTGAGCGGATGCATCCGCTCATGGTACTAGTGAGGTGGACACCATACCTAATTCCTTTGAATGAGGACCTTGAATGTGTTGCCCATGCCTTCGGGGTGGATCAGACTTTGGATGGCGGCGCTTAGTTTAAGGCGTTTGCGCGGATCCTTCTCATTTCCTACTTTTTCAGTCAAGTCGTTTAAGAATTTGTCCAGAATCAGGTTCGATTGGGTTATCAGGGGGCAGTTTTGAATTCCCTTGGATGCGGATTTGATGAGAGTCGTAAAGTTAATGTGGGTTGTCAGATCTTGAAGTCCCAACCTCTTGTAGAATTCTCTGTTCGTTTGATGCCGATAGTGGCACAGCGCGGTTCCTTCCGTCCTGAATTCGGAGTAAAGCTCTTCCGATTCAAATCCATAATCGATTGTGAAAACCATTCCTTTACCCAGCGCAGCCGAAATTTTCTCCATCCACTCTTTGGAACTTAAATGGGCCTCTCCGTAGCATCCCTCTTTTGGTTCGGATCCCAACCACTGAAAATAAGCTTTAACGTTTTCTGTGGCCGGAGCCAGAGTTTCCCTTAAAGAATGATCCAGAAAAACTTCAAGCAGTTGATTCCCTTTTTTCAGAACCCGCTCGAAAGGAAGAGCGTCGAAGAACTCATTGGAAAATATTATTCCTGTTACAGAGTTTGTCGGAAAAGAGAACTCCGGTGTGAGCTGGACTTTATTTCCAAATGCCGTTTCCATCCTTTTGCAGGATTGGATTCGTTTCTCGCTTCTTTCAATTCCCGTGTAACGCAGCTTTTGAAAACAGTCTTGGGCGTTTTCGGCGAGCCAAATTAAAATCTGCTCTGCCAGTTTTCCGTTACCGCATCCCAATTCAACCAGATCAAAACACTCTTCCCCTCTGAGACGTTCGTTCCACTCCTGATAAAAAGTTTTAGCAAGGATTTCCGCAAATATGGGATGGACGTCCACATTCGTATAGTAATCGCCGCATTGTTCATTCATGGAATAGTACCCTTCTTCCGGGTGGTACAAGACGGTCTCCATAAATTGTGAGAAGGAGATAGGACCGCCCTCCCTAATTTTTGCTCTAAGAATGTTTTCCAGGTTAGTCATCGAAAGAAATTAAAGAAATTAGGGACAGCGCCCTATTTCGGGCGCTGTCCCTAATTTCCGCTTCATTCCTTCTGGCAGGCGACGGGACCGGCGCGGCCTGGAATTTCGGACAGTACGATTTCTGAGTGGGGATTGTTTTGAGGTTCTTTCAAGACGGTTTGAAAAATCTGCTCACAGGTTAAGAACTGGGTCTGTTTATTACGAAGACTGTGAAGCCATTGAGAAAAAGGACTCAACAAAGCCATTCCCTCAACCTCCGTGTGAATCGTGTGCACGTTAAACCTTCTCTCATTTTGGAGCAGAATTTCCGTTAGAGTGTCGTGCACGTTCTCCGCGTCACCCCGACCCGTCCCCAAAATTTCGTCCAGCGTTGGAAGCGTGGACGGGATCTGCAGGGTCTTGAAGGAATTTCCTTGAAAAGTGGGATAGAAAGGAAACTGTCCCAAGCGGGTATCGCTGGCATAGTCAAATCCAAAGGAGTCCAGCATTTTGAGGCTGAGTGACGAACAAATCCATCCCGGAGCCGCAAAGGATCTAGGTTTTTTCCCCACCACATTTTCATATTCCTGCATGCCGAGTTCAAACTGTTTTTTCACTTCCCCCTCTTTCATTTCTAAAAGGTGGTCTTGCCAGAGAACGTGGTTGTACCCATGGATCCCGATTTCGTGTCCCTCTTCCAAAATGGAGTGGACGATATTCGGAAATGAAGCGCCGATTTTGGGCGCGGGAAGCAGAGTCCCGCGCAGAATGGTTTTGGGTCCATAGAGTTGGAGCGCGTTCGTGCGGAACATTTTTTTTAGGAACCCCTTTTTCCTGAAAACCCGGAATATCGCCTTGCCGGACTCGTCCGGCCCAAAAGGAATGAAGAAAGAAACCTTGATTGCCAGATCCCTAAAAATTTGAAGGAGTCGAGGGACGCCCTTTTCCATCCCGTCGTAGGTGTCTACATCCACCTTGAGCGTTAAATGCATTTTTGTTCTTTCAGAAAATAGTCTAACGTTTTTTTCAGGGAGGTTTCCAAATTCACTTTAGGGGTCCAGCCCAAAAGTTTTTTCGCTTTTACGATGGAAGGCATGCGGTACTGGATGTCCTCATAACCCTTGCCGTAATACATTTTTTCCTGCACGATCCGTATGGGAGATATCTTTTTTTGTTTGCGTAAAGGGTGCTGGCTGTAGAGTTCCCGTAAATTCTTTGCCAGATCCCGGATACTGATATCGTTTTTGGGGTTGCCGATATTGAAAATTTGACGATCGCAAACGTTCCCTTTGTTTTGAATGATCCTCAGCAGGCATTCGATCCCATCGTCCAGATAGGTGAAAGCTCTTCTTTGTTTGCCGCCGTTGACGATCTGGATCGGTTCCCCATTCACGAGGTTGCTGATAAATTGAGTCACGACGCGGGAACTTCCTTCTTTGGGGGTATGGATACTGTCCAGCTTGGGCCCAATCCAGTTAAAGGGACGAATCAAAGTGAATCGCAAACCTTCCTTTTCTCCGTAAGCCCAGATCACCCGGTCTAAGAGTTGTTTGGAGCAGGCGTAGATCCATCGTTGCATGCGGATGCTGCCATAAACGAGGGTGCTTCTATCTTCATCGAACTCTTTGTCCGGACACATTCCGTACACTTCCGAAGTGGAAGGGAAAATAATTCTTTTTTTATATTTGACGCAGTCTCTCACGATTTTGAGGTTCTCTTCGAAGTCCAGCTCGAACACGCGCAAAGGTTCCTTCACGTAGGAGATCGGCGTAGCGATGGCGACCAAAGGCAAGACGACGTCGCACTTTTTGATATGGTATTCAATCCACTCCTTATTGATGGAGACGTCGCCCTCCACAAAATGAAATCGGGGATCCTGCAGGGAATGCTCCAGACGATTATCCGAAAGATCCATACCATAGACATCCCAATCGGTGTGACTCAATATCTTCTCCGTCAATGCGTTGCCAATGAAACCATTGACTCCCACAATTAAAATTTTCATTCGTTTTCTCCTCCTAATTCAGCGCCTAACTGAACATTGTACTTTATTGCCCACTCTGTGCCAGACAGTTCAGGACCTTTATCCGCCTGAACCTTTTCCATGTCTAAGAGACCTCCTCCGCATAGAACCAGCAGAGGGTCCAGAGAAACGATCTTGCCGGGATATTTTGGCGAAGACAGGTTGATTTTGTCAGTCGTCATTTTCGTTTTCCAGACAAATAATTTATTGCCCTTAAGAAAGGTAAACGCGCCGGGGTAAGGATGGGTGACGGCGCGCACAAGGTTATGGATTTCGTGAGGAGGCCGGCTCCAATCAATTTTTCCATCTTCTGGTTTCCTCCCGCCAAACTTGGTCGCCTCATCCTCGTTTTGCGGTCTGCGCGCCGCCGCGCCGTTTCTTAAGAGCGGAACGGTTTCCAGCAGAATTTCTCGCGTGAGAGGCGCAAGATTTTTAAAAACAGTGTGCGCCGTATCCTCTTCCGAAATCGCCACTCTTTTTTGCGCCACGACGTCTCCCGCATCCGCTTTTTTGACCATGCAATGTAGAGTGATTCCCGTCTCTTTTTCGCCTTTCAGAATAGCCCAATTGATGGGAGCCCTGCCGCGAAACTTAGGCAAAAGAGATCCATGCAAGTTAAATGCGCCTTTCGGCGGCAACGCTAATATCTCTTCAGAGAGAATTTTTCTGTAGTAGAAAGAAAAAAGGATGTCTGGTTTCATTCCCCGTATCTTTTCTACCCACTCCTCCTGATTAGGGTCTTCCGGCGTATAGTGCGGGATCTTCAACTCTTGCGCGCATTTCTTGACGGAACCAAACCAAACATTTTCCTTAGGGTCGTCTTCATGCGTAAAAACCGCGCAGATTTCTTCCCCCATTTCATGAAGTGTCCGGATCGCCGCACAGCCAATGTCGTGATAAGCAAAGAGGACAGTTTTCATGGCTGTCCTTTGGATGGCGTTTGGTTGGAGATAAGAAGCAATGTCGTTTCTCCACCGTTCTCGGCAAAACCTTCTTTTTTCTCCAGAATCGTGTAAGCGCTTTGGGGCGCGCTTTTCTCCAGCTGCTTTTCCGAAATCAGGACAAACGTTTTCTTTTCTTGATTGAGAAGGGTGTCCAGAGGTTCGTTTTCAATTTTCGGGAAGAGTCTTCCCCCATAGATGAAGAGACTAGGTTCCGACACACGAAAACCAAACAGGGAGTCGTCAGAAGATACATGTTTTTGAATGGCCAGACCGATCGGTTTCATCACTCGCTGCCGGTCAATCTGGGGGAGCGCCCAGATAGAAAGAGCCCAATAGAATGCCCAGCTACCCGTTAAGAGGGAAAGCCAGCTTTTTTGCCTCTCATTTTTGGAAATCCAATACAGTCCTACCCCCACTCCTGCCGATAAGACCAGGAATGGGAAGCTGAGATCAAACCCTGCGTATTGCGGCCTAAAGAAGGCGATTGAAACCGTGAGAAAAAACAGACAGAGAGAGACCGCCAATGTCCAAGTGAACGGCCATTTTGGAAAACTGCCGGACTGAATTTGGTCGTGCCAGAATTTCCCCGCTAAACAGGAAAGAGGCGGAAGCATGGGCAGAAGGTAATGAGGCAGTTTATGCGCGCTCAGAGAGAAGAAGAGATAAAGAAAGCACGCCCAGAGCGTGAGCAGGAGAACTTCGGAATTCATTTGAGTTCCCTGGTCGCGCCTTGGAACCCATTCTTTTCGAAAATAAGAGATCAGAAAGAATGTCCAGGGAAAAAAGCCTAACAAAAGGATAGGGATGTAATAGAGAAACGGATGGGAATGGCCCTCCGATCCTTCCATGAATCGCAGTATGTTTTCCTGAATCACAAAGTTAGACATTTCCCCTTTTTCTTTGAACGAACTGTAGATAAACCACGGGGCGGAGATCAGTAGAGTGAGGGAGAGGTAAGCAAGGTGGCGCAGACAATTCTCCTTCATAAACCGGACCCAGGATTTTTCCTCTTTCATCAGCCATTCCCAGAAAATAAAAATGGGTACGGGAAAAAGTCCGATAGGCCCTTTGCAAAGGACGGCCAACCCCAGAACGCAGTAGTTAAGAGCAAAATAGAGAGAGGCCTTTTCTTTCCTTTTAAGCGACAAAATATAAAAAAGCAGGGAACAGGTCGTAAAGAAGAGGAAGAAAGGATCCGTCATCAACAGCTTGTTTCCGCCTGTAAACAGGAAAGTGGTGGCAAGAATGGAGGCGGAAAATAGGGCGGGTCCGTGACCCCACAGGAGCGCGCCCAGAATGTAGGTGACCGCGCAAATCCCCATGCCAAAGAGAGCGCTGGGCAAACGGAACGCGAATTCGCTCGTCCCAAAAAAATGTAAACTCAGACGCGTCATCCAATAAAGGAATATGGGTTTTTCTAAGAATGGTTTCCCTTCCAGAGCGGGGATCAGCCACTCGTTTTTTTGAGCCATCTCCAGGGTGGCCTGGGCATATTCCGTTTCGTCCCTGTCCCAGAGAGCGGATCGTCCCAAGCCGACCAGAAGAATGGTTCCGGAGAGAAATAG
>JACPSV010000166.1:0-2161 GCA_016193115.1 Elusimicrobiota bacterium | reverse complement strand
AAAAAATGTCACGCCAAAACAAGCGTTTCTCCCAAGGAAGGTTTGGAGAGAAAGGTTCTTTTTTGGGATAGGCATAAGTTTCCTCTTTTGATGACCCCGATTCGATCCAGTTTTTAAGTTTCCGAAAAATGAAAAAACCGAGGATCGTTCCCAAAAGAGATCCCGCAAGCACGTCGGTTAGATAGTGGTGATGGAATAAAACCCTGCCGATCAAAGAAATGGCCGCAGCGGTTGCATAGAATAAAATTCTCCATCGCGGATAGCAAAGCGCCAGAAAGGATGCAAGAGAAAAAGAAGCCATGGCATGTCCTGATGGAAAAGAGTCAAAACCGTTTTGGAAGAAGTTTGGCCCTAGGAAATGCAGGTCTCCCAATCCCATGCGTGGACGGGCTCTGCCCACGAGGTGTTTCAACAGTTGTACGCCTGGAGCCACAAGGGTCAGGGCGATCAGACCGCCCGTCATTTTCTTGAGACCTTTTTGACTTCCCCTAAAATAGCTTAGAATTAAAAAGAAAATGCACAGGAAAGCGAGAGTGTCCCCTTTTCCCAACCTGTTAAAGAAATCTCCGAGAAATATAAGGAATGGGGTGGGAGCGCACTTCAGAATCCATTGGTCAATCCAGCCGTCTGGCCCGATCAAAGATTAGACCCCTTCTCTTTTTGAGGAAACGATCTCCTGAATTCTGTATCGCGGCCGGCGTCGGACTTCCTGATAGATGCGACCGATATATTCTCCCATCATGCCGATCGCCAAAACCTGAAGTCCAACGAAGAAAAAAAGGATTCCGAACAGAGTAAACACTCCCTGAACAGCCCATTCGGAGCCTTTGATTAAACGCATCCCCAAAAGGAAAAGGCTAAAGAGAATTCCCGTCAGGGAGATGATCACGCCCGCAATGCCGATCAATTGGATAGGCAGGAGAGAAAAACTGGTCATGAGGTCAAAGTTCAGGTGCAGGAGTTTCAAAAGATTGTATTTGGATTCGCCGCGCCTTCGCGCAGAATGGAGAACAGGCACCTCCGCCACGGAACTCGCATACGAGTTGGCAAGGGCGGGAATATAGGTGGAGACCTCTTCGCTGGAAAGAATCGCTTGCACCAAAGACTTTTTGTAAGCTCGCAACATGCAGCCGTAATCTTTGAGCGGGACCTGAACCAGTTTAGAGGTGATCTTAGCCACAAAGTAGGACGGAATCCTGCGTAATATAGAATCCTGTCGCGACTGCCGGTATCCTCCCACAACTTCAAATCCTTCCTCCATTTTCTTGAGAAGTTTTGGAATTTCGGAGGGCGGGTTTTGGAGATCGGCGTCCAAGGTAACGAGGATCTCTCCTTTTGCGTGATGAAAACCGCAAAGAATCGCGGAATGCTGGCCATAGTTGCGGTTCAGGCGGATAAAGAGAATTTCCGGATATTTTTGCGAAAAAGATTTCAGGATTTCCGCGGAACGGTCTTTGCTGCCGTCGTCCACAAAAAGAATCTCGAAACTTTTTTTCAAGGGACGGAGAACAGAAATCAGTTGATCGGTCAGTTCGGGAAGGTTCTCTTCTTCGTTGAAGACCGGAACGATGACTGAAATTTCCATAGGATTAACCCCATCTCCTCCGGGAATAAGTTTTAACCACATCCTGTACCGCCGCAATCACGTCTTCTGTATCTTCCCGCGTCATGCCGGGATAAAGCGGCAGAGAAAAGATATTCCGAGAGACAAAATTGGCGTTGGGCAGGTCCTTTCTCTGGCCGGAGAAAATATTTTTGTAGTAGGAATGATCGTGAACAGCGGTGAAATGGATTCCCGTCCCGATGTTTCTTTGTTGCATTTGGCGAACAAATTCATCCCGTCCGATCTTCATCTTTTTTGAGTCCAGAACCACTACGTAGAGATGCCAGGCATGGAGATGATCATAGGACGGTTTTTTAGGGAGAATCAGTTCCGGAAATTCAAAAAAAGAATGGTGATAGGTTTGAGCGTATTGCACGCGCAGGGCGTTAAATTTTTTTAGTTTGGGGAGTTGATGAATTCCCAGAGCGGCCTGAATGTCCATCATGTTGTACTTGTATCCCAGACGCGCAATGTCGTAGAGCGGGGACCCTGACCGGCTATACCTTTTCCACGCGGATTTTGACATTCCATGGAATCGCAGGAGGGTCAGTTCCTCCG
>JACPSV010000165.1 GCA_016193115.1 Elusimicrobiota bacterium | reverse complement strand
CCGGCCTGGAACCCGTACACCGTCGCTGTAGAAAGGTTGGAGATGACTAGCGTCACATCCCCGCTTCCTACAATGCCTTTCGATGAATTGACGACCGCATAGTGACCGCCCGTCCCCGTAGAGATCGTGAGCGTGGTTCCCGCCGGGTTTCCGTTGCCGCCCAAAGTCACACTGATGCTAGTCGTAAATACACTGAAACTCGTGATCGAGGGCGCCGCACCCAGCGTGGTCGTGCTGATTTCGTTGCCGGCCGCGCTCTGCGTGGAGGCTCCGCCCGTACTATCGAATGCCCCTACATCCAAATTATAAGCTGTGTTCGGTATCAGCCCGCTGATCGTCATTGTGGTCAGCTGACCTCCAGACACGATCCCTACCGTAGAACTCGCTATTCCAAACGCATTCGTGGATACAGATAAACCTGTCCCTGCGGGGTTTGAGTTGGGATTGATATTCACCACAATGGACGTCGCAAATACCTGGAAACTGGAGACTAAAGGCGCTACCGCCAGCGTGCTTGTAGAGGCTGTGATGACCGTGGTCTGTGTGGCGGCGTTTCCTGAACTATCGTTTGTCCCGGCCTGGAACCCATAGACCGTCGCGGTGGAAAGGTTAGAGATCACCAATGTCACGTCACCACTACCTACAATACCTTTGGAGGAGTTGCTGACCGCGTAGTGTCCGCCTGTTCCCGTTGAAATAGTGAGCGTAGTTCCCACAGGGTTCCCATTGGCCCCGATGGTCACGGTAATACTGGTCGTAAATACCCTGAAACTTGTGATTGTGGGCGACGCGCCCAGCGTATTGGTAGAAGCGCTAATAACCGTGGTCTGCGTTGCCGCGCCTGTAGTGCTATCGTTCGTCCCCGCCTGGAACCCATAGGACGTGTTTGTAGAGAGGCCCGTGATTACTAATGTGACATCCGCGCTGCCTGTAACACCTTTGGAGGAATTACTAACCGCGTAGTGTCCGCCTGTTCCGGTAGAAATTGTGAGCGATGTATTCACAGGGTTTCCATTCGCCCCTAATGTTACAGTGATACTGGTCGTAAATACCCTGAAACTTGTGATTGTGGGTGGCGCCGCCAGCGTGGTTGTGCTGATCTCGTTACCGGCCGCACTCTGAGTAGAAGCCCCACCCGTGCTATCAAAGGCCCCTACATTCAGGTTATAGGCAGTATTCGGAATCAGACCGCTGATCGTCATTGTGGTCAGCTGACCTCCAGACACGATCCCTACCGTAGAACTCGCTATTCCAAACGCATTCGTGGATACAGATAAACCTGTCCCTGCGGGGTTTGAGTTGGGAT
>JACPSV010000140.1 GCA_016193115.1 Elusimicrobiota bacterium | reverse complement strand
TCTCAGTAGAAGTGGTCACCGTCTTCACTTTCGCCTGCCCGTTTATAAGCTCATAGGTTTGATGCGTCACGCTCTTAGAGATATTCCCAAACCCGTCATTCACCGCGGTCACGCCGTCCCGCGTGTTCCGCGCTCCCGTCAAAATCCCTTTCTTCCCATCTTTGTCCCCATAATCATAAGTCACTTCGCTGGATACGGACTGGTCTTTAACCGAGAAACTCCCGTCTATATTGGCGATCTCGGTAGAAGTGGTCACCGTCTTCACTTTCGCCTGTCCGTTTATAAGCTCATAAGTTTGATGCGTCACGCTCTTAGAAATGTTCCCAAACCCGTCGTTCACCGCTGTCACTCCGTCCCGTGTGTTCCTCGCTCCGGTTAAAATCCCTTTCTTCCCATCTTTGTCGCCATAGTCGTAGGTTACAACGCTGGCGACGGACTGATCCGCCACGGAGAAACTTCCATCTATGTTATTTATTTCACTCGAGCTCGTAACAGTTTTCACTTTCGCCTGTCCGTTGATAATATCGTACGTTTGATGAGTCACACTTTTGGAGATGTTTCCAAACCCGTCGTTCACCGCGGTCACGCCGTCTCGCGTGTTCCGTGCTCCGGTCAAAATCCCTTTCTTTCCATCCTTGTCACCATAATCATAAGTCACTTCACTGGAAACAGATTGGTCTTTAATGGAAAAACTGCCGTCAATATTGTTGATCTCACTGGAAGTCGCAACGGTCTTCACTTTCGCCTGTCCATTGATGATATCGTAAGTCTGATGAGTCACACTTTTTGAGATGTTCCCAAACCCGTCGTTGACCGCGGTCACGCCGTCTTGCGTGTTCCGCGCTCCCGTCAAAATCCCTTTCTTTCCACCTCTATCCCCATAATCGTAGGTTACAACGCTGGAGACAGACTGGTCCGCCACGGAAAAGCTGCCGTCAATGTTGTTGATCTCTGTGGAAGTCGTGACCGTCTTTACCTTCGCCTGTCCGTTGATAATATCGTACGTCTGGCGCGTCGTGCTCTTGGATATGTTTCCAAACCCGTCGTCCATCACGGTGACGCCCGGGGTCGTATTCTCAGATCGAATCAAAACGCCTCTCCGCCCATCTGGATCGGTTCCATAAGTGTAGGTCACCACGCTGTCCACAGAACCTGCCGCCACAGAATGGCTGCCGTCTATGTTGACCACGTCCGTATGCGTGGAGACAGATTTAACTTTCGCTTGTCCATTGATCACGTCATAGTTCTGTGTCGTTTTGGATGCGCTTCGATTCCCAAACCCATCGTCCATGACCGTCACACCCGGCACGGTGTTCTCAGCGCGCAACAAATTGCCTTGCGCGCTATAAAAATAGCTCACAACGCTGTCCACTGCTCCGTCCCTAACGGAGTGGCTGCCGTCAATGTTCACAATATCTGTCCGCGTCGTTACGCTGGCCATCTTGGCTTGGCCGGCGACCACTGCGAAGTTTTGCATGATTGTGGAAAAGCTTTTATTCCCAAACCCATCGTCGCTCACGGATTCCCCGTACCCCGACGCGCCTATCAACCTTCCCGCCCGATCGTAAAGAGAGGTGACCACCAGATTCTCTTCCCCGCTTTCCGTAATCGTCCTCTGACCCTCCGACAATATCAACCTATCAGTGTCCGCGCCCTTCTCCAATGTCACTCGTGTGGCTTTCCCATCTGCTCTCACGCTCGTCAAATTTGTCCGCGCCCCATCCTGACTCATATCCACCATTGCCATCCTTCCCATCCCGTTTTCATCCTTATAAGTCGCCGTCAGGTTCCCCGCATCATCTTCCAAAACCGTATAATCCGTTCCCTCAATCTTAAATTCCCCGCGAATGATTTCTCCTGAAGGCGCAAAATCAATTTTCTGTTCCCCAAAACTTTCTCGTTTGACCGCGGGCGGAGTTTTCTTCAATTCCGCTTCCTGTACCAAGCGCACAAACTTCTGGTTCCCCGTGTAGCGGTACTCCACGGTCATGGCTTTCCCCTGCACCATCCCGTCTTTATCTTTCCATCCCATATAGCTGAAGGAACCGTCCAGGTTCTCCGTTTTAGAAGTTCGATGTCGTGACGTTTCCAAACCCGTCATCCGTGACGGAACTGCCCTCCCCTTGAGAAAACGCCACCGACCCTAAATGTTTTCTCTGTGAAGAATCCGGCTTATACCCTTCTTCCCCATAGTAACGGTAGATCACTTCCATCGCCTTGCCTTGGATTCCGTCTCCCATGGTCTCGCCTTTTCTGTTCATTCCCATTAAATTGAAGGAACCGTCAATATTTTCCGTTCGGGAAGCGGTCACGCTCCGGGCAATTTTTGCCTGCCCGTTAATGACCTTAAACTCTTGAGAGATGTTGGAAGTCGTGACGTTCCCAAATCCATCGTCAGAAAGGGAAGTTCCGCTGCCTCTGGCCTCCGCCACACTTCCGAGATTCCTTTTTTTGGATGAATCCGCCGGGAAACCGTCTTCCCCATAATACCGGTAGGTCACTTCCATCGCCTGCCCTTTTCCTTCCGCTCCCATCCAGGATTTGGAACCGTCCAGATTCTCTGTCTTGGACGTTGTGATACTCTTGGACAGTTTCGCTTGCCCGTTGATCACTCTAAACTCCTGAGTGATATTGGACGTTGTCAAGTTCCCATACCCATCGTCGCTAATGGAAGCGCCTCTTCCCGTAGCTCTGGCCGTAGATCCGATATATTTCTTTTCAGAAGGGATGGGCGTCAGTCCCGGTTCCCCATAGTACGCATACTCCACGGACATGGCTTCGCCTTTACCTTCCACTCCCATCCAGGATATGGATCCGTCCACGTTTTCCGTTTTAGAAGCCGTCACGCTGCGAGAGAGTTTCGCTTGGCCATTGATCACCTTAAAATCCTGAGCAATGGAAGAGTTGGTGATATTCCCAAACCCGTCATCCGAGAAGGATTGCCCGTTACCGGCCGCCCTAGCCACAGAACCGATAAACTTCTTCTGAGAATTGTCCGCCGCGAACCCTTCTTCTCCATAGTAACGGTAGTTCACTTCCATCTGCTGCCCTTTCCCGTCCATCCCCATCCAGTTTTTGGAACCGTCCAAATTCTCTGTCTTGGAAGCGGTGACGCTTTTAGCCATCTTGGCCTGCCCGTTGATCACCTTAAATTCCTGGGAGATGTTGGAAGTCGTGACGTTCCCAAACCCATCGTCAGAAATAGATCTGCCTCTGCCGGTCGCTTTGGCCACAGACCCTAAAAACTTTTTCTCGGCATTGTTAGGAGTGTTGCCCGATTCCCCATAGTATTCATAATCCACCACCATGGCTTCCCCTTGCCCTTCCATTCCCATCCAACTCAAAGAACCGTCTAAGTTTTCCGTCTTGGAAGACGTCACGCTGCGGGAAATTTTGGCCTGTCCGTTCAATATCTTAAAATCCTGAGATATGTTGGAGTTCGTGAGGTTGCCAAACCCGTCGTCCGAGAGTGAGCGTCCGTTTCCGCCCGCTCTGGCAATGCTTCCAAAAAATCTCTTTTGGCTGTTATCCGCGGGGAAACCGGCCTCCCCATAGTAACGATAGTTCACCTCCATCGCTTGGCCCTTCCCTTCCAGTCCCATCCAGGATTTGGAACCGTCCAGGTTCTCCGTCTTGGAGGCAGTGACACTCTGGGAAAGTTTGGCCTGTCCATTCATAATCTTGAATTCCTGTCTGG
>JACPSV010000136.1 GCA_016193115.1 Elusimicrobiota bacterium | reverse complement strand
CGCCACGGAACCCAGATATTTCTTTTGGCTTCTGTCGGGAGCAAAACCCTCCTCGCCGTAATAGCGATAACTCAGAACCATCGCCTGTCCCTTACCTTCTTCTCCCATCCAAGATTTGGAACCGTCCAGGTTTACGGTTTTGGATATGGTGACACTCTTAGCCAGTTTCGCTTGCCCGTTGACGATCTTAAATTCCTGCGCGATGTTGGAATTTGTGACGTTCCCAAACCCGTCGTCGCTGCGGCTCATTCCCGCGCCCAGAGATGCGGTGAGTTTACCGTTGGTAGAGTATGTGTACCCTGTGGTCATGTCCTGATGAGACGTGGATCCATCCAGATTGACCGCGTCGGACACCGTCTTGGAACTCAAAAGTTTGGCCTGCCCTTTCAAAATAAAGTAGGTCTGGGTGATCTGTCCTTGGCTGACGTTTCCAAACCCGTCGTCCGTGGTCACAGTCCCTTTACCGGACGCGCTCACCATTCTGCCCCGGGCGTCATAACCGTATGTGACGACCATTTCCTGTATCTGGGAAGATCCGTCCATGTTGGTGTCTTCAAATCGGGTGTTGTCCGTTTGCGTTTTAGTCTCCACGAGGAGCGCTTTTCCAAACCTCTCTATCAATTTCTTGTCATAGGTTTGCGTGATGGTTCCCTTGCTTGTGTTGCCAAACCCGTCGTCGCTGTTGGTGAATCCCGACCCGCTTGCGGAATCCAGACGACCTTTCTCATTATAACCGTACTCCACGGTCATTTCCTGATGGTTGCTGGATCCGTCCAGATTCCCAGGGAGAACGTTTCCGTTCTCATCGTGGTAACCGTCGGTCACGGTGACGGTTTTGGTTAAGAGAGCGCGTCCAAACTTTTGAATCAAGGCGGCATCATAGGTTTGCGTGATAGTTCCTTTGCTGATGTTGCCAAACCCATCGTTGGATGTGAGAGCGCCCATGCCATTCGCGCTGACAAGTTTAAGATTGTTTTCGTCATACTTATAGTTCACGGTCATTTTCTGGTCGCTGACGGATCCATCCAGATTCATTCCGTGAGTGTCCGTGACGGTAGAAGTCATCTTGGCCTGCCCTTTTAAGATTTGGTAGGTCTGCTGGATCACGCCCGTGCTGATGTTTCCAAACCCGTCGTCCGATCGGAACGTGCCCTGTCCTCTGGCCGCAATCAAAAGTCCCGTGGCGTCATAATCGTAAGTGACGGTCACTTCCTGATGCGTACCAAACCCAACCGTATCGCTCCTGTCCATCTTTAAATCCCAGGTAACCTTACTGGATCCGTCCGGATTTTTGGCGATGGCGGGATTGGAAACGATCCCGCTGATCGTAGTGTTTCCGTCTTTGACGGTCACGTGGATCCCGTCCGACAAGGCCACAACTTGCACATTCTCCAAATTCACTCCCTGCAAAGCGGGTGAATTTTGTAAAGTGGCGACGATCGCTTTCGCGTCCGTCTTGGGAAGGATCGCCACTTCCGTTTGTGGCAGAATCTCAAACTTAGTTTCCACTTCCGCAACCTTTTTGACCGGCTGCTCTTTGACCGCTTCTTCTTTTACGAGTCCCAGTCCGGCCGCAATCTCTCCCGCCAACGCTTTGTTTTCCTCTTTAGAGAAGTCTATGAGAGATAAGACGGACGAGAAATTGATTTCGCCAAAAAGGGAAGACACCACACCGCCTCCGCCTCCAAATCCAGCTTTAGATTGAGAATACTCATACTCCGCGTCAGATCCATCCAAACTTACGCTCCCGCCCAGACTCTCCAGACGCGCGTTGAATGCATTATCCTGCCCTATATTTGTGCTCATTCCATCCCGAGTAAACCTGAAAGCAACACCGTTCCCCGACATCGTAGCCTCGTTGCCATCTTCACTTCTGGTCAACGTGTATTCGTTGTTGTCATCTCCAGATTTTTCGGTTACATTATTGTTTCCGTCCACCTTCACAGAGGCTCTCACAACATTGTTGCCGGATTTATAGCCAATGGCTGTGATTGTTTTGTTCCCGTCCTTGTCTATCCCGCTCGACACTCCTTTCGTGTATCCGCCTGCCCCTAAAGTCTTTGTAAATGCCGAGTAAGATTGATTTTCCCAATTCGATCCACTCTTAGATCGGGTGGAACTGTATTTGTGCAATGTCCCTTGATCGGACTCTATTCTGTCCTTTGTAAATTTGGTGGTGGAGATGATGATACTTTCATCTTTTCTATCTTGGTATCCTGTGGCCTTTTCATCCGAATCTTGCTTCCCGTTAACATTTGTATCGGTATAGATCGCATCTCGACTGGGATCCTTTTGTCCGTGATACACAGTCTGTCTCCCAATCTGCCCGTCTTTTTTTGTGAGCATGGAGAAACTGTACCCTGTGATTTTGTCGTAATCTGTATCTCCCGCACTCTTTCCTCCTTGAGCGGAGGTCAGCTTATCGTAGTTACCTCCAAACCCGTACCGGGCAAACGTCATTCCCGCCCCTTCTCCACTCTTGACGTCCAGAGATATCCCAGCCCTACTTTTTACCATCTTAACCATCTGACTGCCGGATCGGTACACCACGGTCACGCTGGCGTTCTCCCCGTACCCTTGCCGCATGTATATATTTTCCCCATTCTTCTCATAATAAAATTCTCTCTGTTTGTGCTCGCTGCCCAAATCTTTGTAAGCGCCCGATTCCCAGGCAGAATCTTTAAATACTATATCTCCAAATCGCGACTTAAATTGAGTGCCTTCTAATTGGTAATTGCCGTTCAGCATCGGATCGAGATTCGTAACTTCCACTACTCCAGATTTCATGTCCAAACTATTGACTTCCTGTATACTGTCTCCTTTTTTCTCTTTACCACCTGTTAATGTATCTGTAACTCCCGCTATTTTGACCTGCGCTCCCAAAATGTTCAAAACAGGATCTAACGTCACATCCCCAAATAGAGAAGAACTCACAATCTGGTTGGCCTTCTTGTTTTCAGGCGCTTGATTGGCGCCAAACACGCCTTCAATCCCTTTGACTTTGTACCCCAAATTCTTCTCCGCATT
>JACPSV010000063.1 GCA_016193115.1 Elusimicrobiota bacterium | reverse complement strand
TTATTATATTCTTTTCTGTCCCTTTTCCGCGATTGGGGATTGACAAGTCTGTAAAGGATATTGTAGATTGATGCTATCAAGCGTTCGAGTTGACCCATTCCGTAATATCATGATCGCCATTTCGAACCTTAAAAAATAAGACTATCCGATTGTTCTGTTGCGAGGAGGCTCTTCCATGAGCGAAAAAACAGTATTGAACGCGCCCGAAACGCCGATTTATCCCGGAAGTTCTCAGTCCCGATCCGCGGCGGGGGAACACCCCTCTCCATGGGTTGACCGTGGAGCGCCTCTGCCTGAAAGTTACGGAGAGACGCGCATTGTTTTGCTGCCCAGAGATCCGCGCTGGATGTTTACGTACTGGGAAATAACCGAACAGACGGCGCGTGAGATCAAGCAGTACCATGGAGAAGACATATTTCTCCATGCACAAGCAACCTTGCGCATGCACGAAGTCAACGAAAACATGGATTCCATCCGGTGGCGGGACGTCGCCGTTGCCATGGACTCCCAAAACTGGTACCTGTGCGCCGATCAGGAGGGAGGCCAATGGTTTGTGGAGTTGGGATTAAAAACGGCCGACGGAAAATTTATCCTATTGGCAAAGTCCAATCTGGTCCGGTTGCCAACCGGCAGAGTTTCCGACCGTTTGGACGAAAAATGGGTCTCCATCAAGGAAGAGATTGAAAAAGTGATGGAAGCTTCCGGAGGGGGCAAAGTTGGGATGGGCTCTCTGGAACTGGCCCGCATGCTTTCTCAGAGGTGGGAAATGATTTCCCAAATTTCGTCCTGGAAATCAGCCCTCAGCGGAAAACCTTTGTCTGCGCCTGATTTCATTCAGAAAATGCAGGAAAAAGGGTTCTGGCTGGAAGCGGACTGCGAGTTGGTTTTGTACGGCGCTTCGGAAAAAGACGCGACGGTCACGGTGGCGGGTAAACCGGTGGAACTTTTTCCGGACGGAACATTTTCTCTGCGATTCGCCCTGCCGGATGGGACGGTAGAACTACCCGTTCGAGCCGTTTCCGGAGACAAGACGGAAGAAAGATGGGTTAAAATTTCCGTGGAGAGACGCACGGAAAAACCAGCGCTTTCGAACCAGTAAACATGAGCGAACCTAAGGGTTATTGGTGTTTGGTGTTGCATGCTCACCTTCCCTTTATCCGGCATCCGGAACATGAAACTTTTCTGGAAGAAGATTGGTTCTTCGAAGCCCTGACAGAATCCTACATTCCTCTTCTGGACATCTTCGAACGGTTGGTGAACGAAAATGTTCACTTCCGTATGACGATCAACCTCTCTCCCTCGCTCTGCAGCATGATGCAAGATCCCTTACTCCAATCCCGATACAGACGCCATCTGAACAAACTGATTGAACTTTCGGAAAAGGAACTGGCGCGGGTGCGCAGCTTGCCTCAATTTCAGCCTGTGGCCCAGATGTATGAACGCAAACTGAAACGGTGTCTGGAAATTTTTGATAACTGTCATTCCAACCTTTTGAACGGATTTAAGAGGTTCCAGGATGCGGGCGTGATTGAAATCATCACCTGTTCCGCAACGCACGGTTTCTTGCCGTTGATGATTGACCCGCGCGCGCAAGCAGCGCAAATTCGCGCAGGGGTGGACCACTACACGCAAACCTTTGGCAGAAAACCTTCCGGAATCTGGCTGCCGGAATGCGCTTACGTTAAGGGTGTAGAAGATATCTTAAAAAAGCAGGGTATCCGCTACTTCTTCTTGGACGCGCACGGCATTCTTTTTGGATCGCCCCGTCCGCGGTTTGGGGTTTTTGCGCCGATTATCACTCAAAACGGGGTCGCCGCTTTTGGACGCGACATGGAAACTGCTCAACAAGTTTGGAGCGCGGAGCAAGGGTACCCCGGGGACAATCGTTACAGAGAATTTTATAGGGACTTGGCTTTTGACTTGGAATACAATGATGTCCGTCCCTATCTGCATCCGGACGGCGTGCGCAGAAATATTGGACTCAAATATCACCGCATCTCCGGAAAAGTTCCCCTGGATCAGAAAGAACCTTACAATCCCCAGATGGCCACGGACGCGGCCGCGGAACATGCGGGCAATTTCCTGTTTAACCGCGAACACCAGGTTCGCCACCTCCAGAACATGCTGGGGCGGGAACCCATTGTCGTTTCCATGTACGACGCGGAACTTTTTGGGCACTGGTGGTATGAGGGACCTCAGTTTTTGGAATTCATTTTTAAGAAAATTCACTACGACCAAGACACTCTCAAGTGTATTACGCCTACGGAATATCTGAACAAGTACCCTAACCAACAGATGGTGCAGCCCAGTTCTTCCTCCTGGGGAGACAAAGGTTATTTCGAAGTTTGGCTGAACGGAAGCAACGACTGGATCTATCGGCATCTGCACAAAATAACGGAAAAAATGATCGCGTTGGCGGAATCGAAAAAAAATCATCTCTCCCAGATCGAGAAAAGAACTCTCAACCAAATGGCCCGGGAAGTGCTTTTGGCTCAATCTTCGGACTGGGCGTTCCTGATGACCGCCGCCACGGCCACCACCTACTCGCAGAAACGTACCCGCGATCACGTGCACCGTTTTCTTACGCTGGAGAGAGAATTCCTGGCGCGGAACATCAATGAGAACTTTTTGAAAGAATGTGAGGCCAAAGACAATATCTTCCCTCACATAGATTATAAGGTATTTTCCAATCACCATTCTTAACCTGATTGGAATTTAAGGAGGAATCCTTCCATGGCTGACGTAGAGCTAGAAAAAGGAAAGAAAAAAACCAACAACAAGAAAAGTTGGG
>JACPSV010000135.1 GCA_016193115.1 Elusimicrobiota bacterium | reverse complement strand
CCTTATCCTCTACTTGAGCCATGTAGAGGTCATTCGTGCCCAATTGCAAGATTTGGAACCCTCTGGCAATAATGGATCCATAAAAATCTCCTAGAACCCCTGTTTGTTCCGTCGCAATCTGCAAGGAGGGAAAATTCGCGTGACTTCCGATTGAGTGCACATGCAACTGCCTTTGAGGAGAAGTCGTGCCAAGACCCAGGTTACCGCTGATACGCGCCGCGCTGGAAATGGTGACGGCGCCCGCAAACGTGTTTTGCGCCGTAAAGGTTTGGGTTGAACTTAAGAGAACGGCAGAAAGTCCGCCCGCCACCAAGTCATCCACGTATTTTTTGGGCGCGTACTGTTCGGCGAGCGTGGGCGCCGCATAGGTTTGAATACGTGGATGGCTGGTGAACGTTTTTGTGCCTGATAAGGTCTGATTGACAGCGGCCGTGGAAACAAAATAGTCCGTCGTCCGTCCCATGAGAGTTGCCGCGTTAAACGCGTAGGGAACGCTCAACATGCGTTGCCACGGAGCCATCAAATAGCCGCCGTCTCCGGAAATAATGATGTCCAGATACCTGGAATCGTCGTTGAAATAGCCGATGGGAAAGGGGACAGACTGCCCTAACTTAGCGCCGAAGAATCCATCGCGAATGGAGAGATCCTGAGCTTCTCCCCATTCCGCAATGAGCGGTTCCCGCCACCCATAAGACGATTCGCGTACAACGAACGTAAAATTGTAGGTATTGTTTGAGACGGGCACGTTGTTTCCATCGCTGATACGACCTTGGTAGTAGAGAGCGCGCGGAATATCCTCTGCCGCCTGCAACAGCGGCAATGTAAGAAATAGGATAAAGAGCGCCGTCAATAGTTTTTTGATCATTGGCCTATGCGCGCCATGCCTCGTTTGGCTTCTTCGTTTTCAGGATCTAACTCCAAAGATTTTTTCCAGGCGGTCTGGGCTTTTTTCTTGTTGCCGCCTAGGAACGCTTCCAGCCCTTCTTTGTATAGGTTTTGGCTCAACACTTTTCTTTGCAGTTCCGACCGTCTCTGGACGTTGATCAGTGCGCTGCGCGCATCTGCGCCTCTCGGGTTATGAAGCAGAGCCATCTTGAAGTTTCGGATGCCCGCATCCCAATCTCCCCGGCTGGTAAAGTCCTGTCCTTTGGATAAAAACTGTTTATACAATATCTCGTGCGCCGACGCAATGTAACGTTGCGCCTCCGCGTTCTTGGGATCAATGCCAATTACCTGCTCGAACAGGTTGACCGCCTCCTCGTACCTCTCCGCCTTATAAGCCGCCAACGCCTCGATCTGAACTTTTCCGGCTTCCTCCTGCATGGCCTGAGTCTCGGCTTCTTTTTTCTTGTGTTCTAATATCTCAACGCATTTGGCTAACTGCGCTTTGGCCTCGTCGTGGTCCGGTTTAATCACAATCACCTTTTCAAACGAGTCTTTGGCCTTTTCGTAGTCTTCCGCCGCAAACGCGACCAACCCGTCCCGATAGAAGTTCTCCACAAAAGATTGGAACTGGCCTTCGATCTGTTTCAAGTATCCCAGAGCGGCCGCGTGGTCGGGCTGCAATCCTAAAACGGCCTGGAAGTCCAGACGGGCGTTGATGAGGTTTCCTTCGTTGAAGAAGTTTTCGCCGCGGTCGAAGAGACCGTTAATTTGAGTCAGAATCTTTTCTTTCTTGTCGCTTTCTTCCAGTTCTTTAAACCCTTTTTGAATCGTCTGCAACAATTTTCGGTTCTCGTCCAGCCATGGAGCCACGTGGTTTACCTGCATCGCAATTAAATAAGCGTCCACAAGCAATCCTTGCGCGTAGAGTGTCTTGGCATCCTTCAATTTTTCCCTCAACTGCGCGTCCGCTCTGGGCTTCTCGCGGCTCTTCCCAAACCGGTACACGAGACTCACCCGGTGCGTATCTTCCAAATCGCCAAACGGCACAAACGCGTAATCCACGCTGAAAAGAGGATTCTCAAAT